>NZ_JAUAOA010000005.1 GCF_030542965.1 Azotosporobacter soli | reverse complement strand
CGCCAACCGCATAGCCTTTTCAGTCTACCCCTAAAGGGGTCTTATTTCGACTTTTTTGCTGGCTCACCCGTGAACGGGTCAACTAGCTCTTTCAAAGTAAGTTGCTCGGCGATCACATCGTCTTTTAACTGATTTTTGATATACTCTTCAATTGCTTTTTTATTTCGACCTACTGTATCTACATAGTATCCTTTACACCAAAACTGTCGATTGCCATATCGATATTTCAAGTTCGCATGCCTATCAAATATCATTAATGAACTCTTTCCTTTTAGATACCCCACAAAACTTGACACGCTTATTTTCGGCGGTATGCTTACCAACATGTGAACGTGATCCGGGCAAGCACTTGCTTCTATAATTTCAACACCTTTATGTTCGCATAGCTTTCTCAGTATAACTCCGATATCACTTTTTATTTTCCCATATATGATTTGTCTTCTGTATTTCGGTGCGAAAACTATATGGTATTTGCATTTCCATTTTGTGTGTGCTAAACTGCTGTTATCCATTTTGGATACTCCTCCTTTGTTAGTTTATGCGGTCGGCAAACCTGCATTTATTCTAGCAAAGGAGGCTTTTCTTTTCTACTTATAGCTATAAGCTTTCCGGAACCACACGCCTAGAGCGTGGTTTTCTTTATACAAAAAGGGCGCTTGAGAGAAAATCTCTCAAGCGCCCTTTTTATTGTTATTTGTTGTCAGGCAAACCTTCCGCTAATATTTCGGCAACGTGTTTGATCTTGATGGATGGTGCCTGTTTGTCGAGACCGCCTTGGATCTGCATGAGGCAGGCGGGGCAGCCGACGGCGACGACTTCGGCGCCGCTTGCTTTGATCGCTTCAATCTTTTGTTTGAGAATCGGCATTGACAGTTCTGTGTATTTCACGCCGAACGCGCCAGCCATGCCGCAGCATTTATCGCAATTGTGCATTTCAACCAGTTCATAGCCTTTGGCGGAATCCAACAGTTGGCGAGGTTCTTCGTAAATGCCAAGGCCGCGTTTCATATGACAGGAATCATGGTAGGTCACCTTGGTGCCGCCCGTTGTCTTGGTCAGACGCTTTTGCGCTGCATATTGTTCAGCGACAAAGCTGGTGAATTCCCGCATTTTATGACCGATTGCCTTAGCGCGCTGACTCCAGGCGGGATCGTCTTCGAAGAGTTCGACATAGGTCTGATGCCATGTTTCTGCGCAAGTTGGGCAAGCGGAGAGAATCACATCGGCATTGGCTGCTTCGAATACTTCGATGTTTTTACGGGCGATTTTTTTGGCAGTATCGCGGTCGCCCATACCGAGAACAGGCTTGCCACAGCAGTTTTGTCCTTCGGGGAAGACTACATCCATGTTTAAGTCTTGTAAGACTTTAAATGCGGATTCGCCGATTTCCGGGAAAATGAAATCAATGTTGCAACCGGCGAAGAAAGCGACGCGCTTGACGGGCTTAGCCGGAGTGCGTTTAATTTTGCCGATCCGGTCACGCAGCGGCGTGTCAGCAACCGCAGGCAGGCTGCGATCTTTAGCCAAACCGGCTAAAAAGAGAGGCAGATGGCGGATGAATTTTCCTTCCTTGACCGGTTTTTGTCCGATCGCAGCCAGACGGAGCAAGGTGTGGAAGACGGTACGGTTCGAGAGGACGTTTTCAAATACCAATTTGGCTCCGAGCGGCAGTCCTTTGTCATCGACGTTGCGTGAACGCAGTTCTTCAATCAGGCCAGGAATATCGATCTTACCCGGACAAATTTCAACGCATTTGCGGCAACCAATGCACAGTTCATTTATCTTGTCGAAATCTTCCATAGTGTGCAGGAAGGCAGTCAATATGGCACCGATCCCGCCCGCATAAATGTGACCGTACACATGACCGCCGACCATGGTGTAGATCGGACAAACGTTGAGACAGGAAGCGCAACGGACGCATTGATAAATTTGCTGGAATTTCTTATCGTGTGCAGCATTTAAGCGGCCATTATCAAATAAAATCACATGCAGTTCTTTTTCTTTTTCGACCCACTGACCATCTTCTTTTACCATGTAGGGCGTAGGGCCGGAAACCATTGTCATATAGCTGGTCATTAACTGGCCGGTTGCGTTACGCGGCAGCGTCCGCAGAATCGGAGCCGCGTCGCGAATGTTCGGAATCAGTTTTTCATAACCGATGATGACGACGTGAATCGGCGGAAGGGTCGTTGCCAAGCGCGCATTGCCTTCGTTGGTGACAAGACCGATGGCGCCGTTTTCCGCGATGCCGAAATTGGCGCCGGAAATGCCCATGTCGGCCAAGACAAACTCTTGACGCAGCTGCTGTCTGGCTGCTTGAACCATATAAGCGATATCGGTTGGAATATCGCGATGCATTTCTTTAGAGAAATATTCGGCGATTTGTTCTTTATTCAAATGGATAGCCGGCATAACCATATGGGAAGGACGCTGGCCGGCTAAGGAGAGAATCCATTCGCCAAGGTCGGTTTCCTTTACATGCAAGCCTGCTTCTTCGAGCGAATGATTAAGATGGATTTCTTCGGTGGCCATAGATTTTGATTTTACGATGCGCTTTACGCCGCGCGCCTTGCAAAGGTCGATAAGGTATTGTTTAAGGTCGTCGCCGTTCTTGGCGCGGAAAACTTTGCCGCCGCGCTTAACAACGGAAGCCTCAAATTGATCGGCAACGGCTTCGATGTTGAGAACGGTATTGTGTTTCATGTTTTTAACCTGTTCGCGCAATGCGTCAACGTCAGGCACATTTTCATACGCTTTAGCACGGGCGGTCGGGTAGGCTTCAGCAAAACGACCCAGTGCGCCGCGCAGGACTTTATCATCTAATTTTTCAGCGATTTCATTACGAATGTTGCGATTGTTCGTTTCCATGCTTATTCGACACCTCCGGCGATTTCTTCTTCAATAGCAATGATGACGAAGCGACAAGGGCCATGGCAGCCGATTGTTAATACCCGCTCGATATCGGCGGTACGGCTGGGGCCGGTAATGAAGCTTAAATAACCGCGATCGAAGACATGGGAGAAAAGGTCGAAGGCATCTTGGATTCCTGCAACAACACGATTGGCCGGCAGAAACGCAATGTGTAACGGCGGCAGCATGGAGACAACGCGGCTTTCATAGGCCATGCCGTCCATGCAGACGCTGCCGCTTTCGGCGATGGCGAATTCGACAGTCGAAATGCCGCAGTCAGATTGTTCCGCATGTTCGGCGATTTCAGCGGCGCTGGTGTAGAGCGTGAAGCCTTTTTGTGCAAGATAGGGCAGCAGATTGGCTGCTTGTTGCAAGGGGCTGTCTACAGCGACAATGTTTTTGACATTGGCTGCAGTCAAAATGGATTCGACAACAGCGCTGGCCTCGGCGACCGTTTTGACTCGGTGGACTTCAGCGGAAGCCAATTGGGCCTTCTTTTCAAATTCCGGGAATAAATGAATGCCAAAGGGAACGTTGTTTAAAGCAGTTCTCCAGTTCTCACACACTTTTTTCATTTGTAGTTGTCACTCCCTGCGTTGTTATATCGTATTGGCTTTATTATGACAAAAACCTACAAAATATTCAACAAAAAACGCCAAAAAAATACAAAATAATCCTACAAATCTTTTTTCATCGTCCTACAAAGGGGGCGCGGCGATAAAAATTTGCCGAATGGCAGGAGTTTTTAAAAAGAGCGGGAATATAAATATTTTGTAACTGTATATAGAATATGGGAATAGGTGCTTTATGCTGAAAAGGGAAGTCCGGTGCAAAACCGGCGCGGTCCCGCCACTGTAATGGGGAGCAGATCTAATGAAAGCCACTGGGAAACTGGGAAGGCATAGATTTGTGAAGAACCAGAGTCAGGAGACCTGCCTGTTCCAACACACACCGTTTGACCTACGGATGATGGGCAGGTGGGTGGAATAAATTATCGCTGTTTCATTATAGTCATGATTTATTGTGCCCCCCTTGCTGCAAGGGGGGCTTTTTGTTTGAAAGAAAAATTGCGCTCGGGCATTACAACGGGTACATGTGCGACGGCCGCGGCGCAAGCTGCGATTTTAGCTGTTTTGGCGCAAACGCCGGAAGCTGTTTGTGTCCGGCTGCCACGCGGCGAAGATAAGATCGTGGCGCTTGAATATGCAACGCGAATTACGGAAAACACTGCTACTGCAGGCGTTCGAAAAGATGCCGGTGATGATCCGGATATCACAAATGGAATACTTGTTGTTGCTGATGTTGAGCTGACGCAAGCGGTAGAGATTCGTCTGCTTGGCGGTGAAGGGGTCGGCGTGGTGACGAAACCAGGGTTATCGATTCTAGTCGGTGAAGCGGCTATTAATCCAGTGCCGCGCCGAATGATTGAAGAGGGCGTTCGGAGCATCATCGGGCCAGCGCGTGGCGCGGTCATCCGCATTTCGATTCCCGGCGGCGAAAAGTTGGCGCGACGTACGTTGAATCCAAGTTTAGGCATCGAAGGCGGATTATCGGTCATTGGTACGACTGGAATTGTTGAACCGATGTCAGAAGAAGCGTTCAAAGATTCGTTGACGCCTCAGATTGACGTAGCGTTGGCGCAAGGGTTTGAAAGTTTGGTCTTCGTCCCGGGGAAAATCGGGGAAAATATTGCCGTTGACCAATATGGACTACCCAAGGAAGCTGTTTTGCAGACCAGCAATTTTATCGGCCATATGCTGACGGCAGCTGAAGATAAGGGCGTGAAGAGGGTTCTCCTGTTCGGGCATCCGGGGAAGCTCGTTAAAGTAGCTGGAGGGATTTTTCATACGCATAACCGCATGGCCGATGGTCGGATGGAAATAATAGCCGCTTACGCTGCATTGCAGCAGGCTGGTGTCGAGATAATCGAAGAAATTCTTGCCTGCACGACGACGGAAGCGGCGACCGATATTTTACGTCGACAAGGTTTGAACGAGGCAGTGTATGCGGCGCTTGCCAAACAGGCTAGCAATCGTGCACAGCGCTATGTGTTTGGCGGCTTGGAAATCGGAACGGTCATTGTGAGTATGCAAGGGGAGATATTGGGTATGGATGAGTGTGCAAAAGCGATTGGAGGAACTTTGCAGTGGAACATAAGATAATCGTTGTAGGCATTGGACCAGGGCATCCGGATTATCTGATTCCTCGTGCCGCAGCTGCGATTAGGGAGGCTTCCTATTTGGTCGGCAGCCAACGGGCGCTCGATACTTTTGCGGGGCCTGATGCAACGCTTCGCCGAATCGATGGCGATTTGGACAGCCTCTTTACGGACATCGCAACTGCGTTAAAAAACAGCGACGTTGTGGTGATGGTATCCGGCGATCCGGGGTTTTATAGTTTACAACCTGCACTCAAGGCGCGATTTGGTGCAGAATATGAGCTGAAAGTCATTCCTGGTCTGAGTTCGATCCAAATCGCGTTTGCACATCATGGACTTGTCTGGCAGGATGCGGAGTTACTCAGTGTGCATGGTCGTGAGCTGGCTTTGGAAAAATGGCAGTATCGTTCAGGAAGGAAAGTTGCCTTTCTAACCGACGCGACGATGCATGCGGCGGCGATTGCCGAACATTTGCTTGCGATGCAATGGCCAACAGACGCCGAAGTTTTTCTCGGACGGAACCTTTCTTATGAACACGAAGAGAAAAAATGCTGCATTTTGCAGGAGGCGACAAAGATGGAGGGGTGGCAGCATTGTGTGATGATTGTAATCGGATGATAAGACCAGTTCTTGGCATCAGGGATGAAGAATTTCTGCGCGGCGACATTCCGATGACGAAGCAGGAAATTCGGATTTTGCTGCTAGCCAAGGCGGCGATTCAAAGCGGTGATATCATAATTGATATTGGCGCCGGGACGGGATCTATTTCGGTCGAAGCGGCGCGTCAGAGTGGTGTTGGAGAGGTTTATGCAATTGAAAGAGAAGCGGAAGGCATTGAATTGATTCGGCGCAATCGCGAAAAATTTTCCGTTGCAAACCTTCGGGAGATCGAAGGGGCCGCACCGGGGGCGATGACAGATTTGCCGGAGGCAGACGTGATTTTCATCGGCGGCAGCGGCGGCAATTTGCCTGCGATACTCAAACGGGCTGACGAATTGTTAAAACCGGGAGGGCGTTTAGTGCTCAGTGCAGTCACATTAGAAACAGTTGCAATGGGAACAGCCTTTTTCCGCGAACAAAGCTCGCGTTACCAAAGCGAAGCCTTTTCGGTCCAGGTAACACGTTTGAAACCAATCAAAACGATTCATATGTTTCAAGCGCTTAACCCGATTTATATTATGACTGGGATAAAAAACAGCTAATTGGTGGAGGAAGAGAAGATGCATGTATTTTTTGTCGGAGCGGGTCCTGGAGACCCTAATTTGATTACGGTAAAAGGGCAGAATTTGTTGCGTGAAGCGGACCTGATTGTATATGCAGGTTCTCTGGTTAATCCGGCATTGTTGGAGTTGGCGAAGAAAGATGCGGCCATCTATAATAGCGCGACAATGACGTTGGACGAGGTGATTGAGGTGATGTCGGCGGCGGCGTTTGAAAATAAATGTGTCGTACGGTTGCATACCGGAGATCCGAGCATTTATGGTGCGATTCAGGAACAAATGGATGAATTGAAGAAGAAGGACATTGATTATACGGTAATTCCTGGCGTCAGTTCCTTCTTAGCGACAGCGGCGGCTCTGCGCCAGGAATATACGCTACCCGGTGTGTCGCAAACCGTGATCATTACCAGACTGGAAGGGCGCACGCCAGTGCCGGAAAAAGAAGCACTGGCTCGTTTGGCGCAACATAATGCGACGATGTGTATTTTCCTCAGCGTGCATATGATCGAGGAAGTGATGGCGGAATTGCAAAAAGGCGGTTATGGTCCGGATACTCCTGCTGCGGTTGTCAAGAAGGCCTCCTGGCCGGACCAGGAAATTATTCGTGGTACGATCTCAACAATTGCAGCGTCGGTTGGAGCGGCTGGTATCGGTAAAACGGCAATGATCGTTGTCGGCAATTGTTTAGCGAGCAGTTATGAATTATCGCGTTTGTATGCAGCTGATTTCAGTCATATGTATCGTGATGCAAAATGAAATTGGCATTGCTGTCGGTAACAACGCGCGGCGCTTTTTTGGCGAACACGTTGGCAACTGAAATTCGTCTGTCGGGCGATGAAGCGGATTGTTTTGAAAAGCAGGGGCGTTCGGCGCAGTGCGGTGCAGAGGCTTTTGATTCGCTAAGCGAGTTGTTGGTTGAACTGTGGCCGCGCTACGACGGATTTATCTTCATCATGGCTACAGGGATTGTCGTTCGGGTCATTGCGCCGCACATCGTTGATAAACGCCAGGATCCAGCCGTGATTGTGCTTGACGAACAAGGCATTCATGCAATCAGTCTCTTATCGGGCCATCTTGGCCAGGCAAATTGTCTGGCGTCCTCGGTTGCGAAAATGATCGGCGCCAAGCCCGTCATTACGACGGCGACGGATTTGGCTGGGAAGACTGCTCCGGATGTGCTAGCCGTTGCTTTGCAGTGCAAGATTGAACCGTTCGATAGGTTGAAAAAAATTAACGCGGCACTCGCCGCAGGCGATACTATTATCTGGCAGATTGACGAGCGGCTGACGTTAACCGAGGCGTATCGAGCGAAAGCGGCAGAGTATGCGATTGAACTGCTGCCGTGGCAGCCGAAAGTTTCTAAAGATGTTGCCGTAAAGAACGTGCTTATTAGCGATCGGGCGATGCCGTGCGATGAGGCAGATCTGTTTTTGCGTCCACCGATTTTAGCTGCCGGAATCGGTTGTCGACGCGGCGTTCCGGCGAGTGAAATTATCGCGGCGATTGAAGACGCTTGCCGTAGTGTGGGCCGCAGCCCTGCCTGCATCGCGATTATGGCGTCGGTTGACGTCAAATCGACGGAAAAGGGGCTGCTGGAAGCTGCGGCGACATTGGCGGCAAAAACCGTCTTTTTCAGTGCAGATGAACTGGCGCAAACCGTAGCAAAATACAATTTAAAAGAATCGGACTTTGTCCGTAAACAGATAGGAGTTGGCAATATATGCGAAGCAGCAGTGATGAAAGTAAGTCAAGAGGAAACCTTGCTGGTTCCGCGGACGCGATATCCGCAGATAACAATTGCGCTGGCCGAGGTCACATCAGTGTGATCGGTATCGGGCCGGGCAGCCTGGAGGATATGAGTCCCCGTGCGCAGCAAGCTGTGGCGGATGCCACAAGAGTGGTCGGCTATACTAAATATGTCGAATTGATTGAGGATCTGATAAAAGACAAAGAAGTCGTTTCGACGGGGATGATGCAGGAGATTGATCGTTGTCAAAAGGCGCTCGATTTGGCGATGGAAGGACATCGTGTTGCTGTGGTTTCGAGCGGCGATCCTGGCATCTACGGAATGGCTGGGCTTGTTTTGGAACTGGCGACCAAATGTCCGGCCGAAGATCGTCCGGAAGTGGAAGTTATTTCCGGCATCAGTGCAGTTGGCGCATCGGCGGCCTGCCTCGGAGCACCGCTAATGCATGATTTTGCCGTGATTAGCCTCAGCGATTTGCTGACGCCTTGGGAAGTCATCCGGCGACGCGTAGAACTTGCGGCTGAAGGTGATTTCGTAATCGCCCTCTACAATCCAAAGAGCGTCAAACGCAATTGGCAGATTGAAGAAGTAAAGAACATTGTTCTTAAACACCGGCCTGTCATGACTCCGGTCGGCATTGTGCATCATGCCAGTCGTGACGGCGAGGCAAAGGTGATTGCCAATTTAGGCGGCTTTACAGATGAACATATTGATATGTTCTCTATGGTCATCATCGGCAATAGCCGGACTTATGTCAAAGAAGGCTATATGATTACGCCGAGGGGCTATCAGGTATGATTCTCGTAATCGCGGGAACAAAAGATGGGCGTGAAATAGCCGAAGCTTTAGAGCAGGAGGGATATCCGATTTTAATTTCCGTAACCAGCGAATATGGTCGGCAACGTCTGACGGAAAGATTGCAACAGTGTGTCAATGATACCGCTCTTGACGCAGACGGCTTGCTGGAGTTGATTCGGACACGCGGAATCCGACTGGTTATTGATGCCAGTCACCCTTATGCGCTGGCTGTATCAGCCAACAGCCGAGAGGCGGCGGCTACAGCTAATATTTCGTATCTGCGATATGAGCGGCCGCCAATTGAGTTGCCCGTTTACGATAAGTTGCATCGTGTAGACAACTATGAAGATGCAGCTCGCTTAGCGGCGGCGCTTGGTCAGACTATTTTTCTTACGACCGGTAGTCGTCATTTGGCGGCGTTTATGGCATCGCCGGATGTAAAGGAACGAAGAGTGGTGGCTCGCGTATTGCCGGAAGCGACGGTTCTTGCAGAGTGCAGCCGTATCGGGCTGCAGCCGCATGATATTGTCGCGTTGTCCGGTCCGTTTAGCAAAGAGCTTAACATGGCGCTTTTTTGCGAATATGAGGCCGATGTAATCGTTACGAAAAACAGCGGTGAAATCGGCGGCAGCGATACCAAAATAGCGGCGGCGATGGCGTTAGAACTACCAATTGTTATCTTGGAGAGACCGCAGCAGGACGGTAATTATCTTGAAACAGCGGCTGATGTATTGGTCGAAGTAAAAAAGGAGGCGGAAAAATGGATTTCATAACGAATCCTATGGAGATAGAACGACGCAGCATGGAGATCATTAAGCCGTATTTAGCAGACTGGAAACTTTCGGAGGAAGCGACAAAAGTATATTCGCGCATCATCCATGCAGCAGGGGATCCGGATTATGCAAACCATATTCGAATTCAGTCCGATGCGATTGCAGCTGGACTTGCGGCACTCAAAAGCGGCGCCGATATTTTTTGCGATGTTGAGATGGTTCGTACTGGCATCAATAAGAAACGTTTGGCGGAATTTGGCGGCAGCGTCCATTGTCTGATCGCCGATCCTGATGTGGCGGACAAAGCCAAAGAACAGGGGATCACCCGTTCTATGGCGGCGATGCGCAGTTTTGGCACGCGACTTGATGGTGCGGTCATTGCGATCGGCAATGCGCCGACTGCATTATTTGAAGTGCTGCGCCTGATAAAAGAAGAGCGGATTCGTCCTGCCCTAATTATCGGTATACCCGTTGGATTTGTTGGTGCCTGTGAATCGAAAGAGGCCCTGGTAGAACAAGCACCGGTGCCGTATATTACCGTAGCAGGCAACAAAGGCGGCAGTCCGATCGCAGCAGCCACGGTAAATGCCTTGCTGTATATGCTGTAAGAAGATGATTGGCATTTTTACCGGAAACGGAAAAGGGAAGACGACAGCGGCGCTTGGTACGGCGCTTAGCGCCGCGCTGCAGGGAAAAAGGGTGGCGATCGTCCAATTTCTCAAAGGCAGTGGTTATACCGGGGAACTGGCGGCAATCCCTCAATTGTCGTTGGCATTTTCGATCCGGCAATTCGGATTTGGTTGTCCGGATGCGGCGGCAATTCGCTCTGGCGAAATGCAATGTAAAAAATGCGGCCAATGTTTTGGGCAGAATCGCAATCCGGCGAATGGTTATGTGGAACAGGCATGGTCTTATGCTTGTGAGGCAGCGCATGAAAGTGATCTGGTTGTTTTGGATGAGGTCAGTCATGCTGTAAATCGCAAGTTGTTAGAGGAGGAAACGCTTCTTCGTTGGCTGCGCGAGGTGAAGGCGGATGTCGTCCTGACAGGACGCAATATGCCACAGGCGATTATTGATTTAGCTGATTTTGCGACGCAATGTCATCCGGTGCAGCATCCAATGGGAAAAGGCATTGATGCACGACGGGGATCTGAATATTGAGTACGGAGGTCTAGTTATTATGATGAGCACGGTACCGCGCCTGGTAATTGCCGGGACGCAGAGCGGAGTCGGAAAGACCACTATTGTGGCGGGGTTGCTGGCGGCGTTTCGTGCCCGCAAGCAAAAGGTGCAGTCGTATAAGATTGGACCGGATTATATTGATCCGGGCTACCACCAACAGGCAGGGGGCAAGCCTTCCTATAATCTCGATTCTTGGCTGATGCCGGAAGTGCGGATTGCCAATTTATTAGAGATGACGGCTAAGGGACAGGATTTGGCATTAATTGAAGGTGTTATGGGACTGTATGACGGCGGCAAAAACGGCATCAGCAGCACGGCACAGATTGCCAAGCGCCTGCAAGCGCCGGTCGTCTTGGTTTTAGATGTAAAATCGGCTGGCGAAAGTGCGGCGGCGGTGGCCTGCGGGTTCAAAGAATATGACCCGGACGTCAATTTCGCTGGTGTGATACTGAACCGCGTTGGATCTCATTCCCATCGACAAATGGTGGAAGAGGCATTGCAACGTAGGAATATTCCTGTATTTGGTGCGGTATATCGCGATGGTGCGATACAATTGCCGGAGCGGCATTTAGGCCTGACGCCGGTAAACGAGCATGACAGCGAGGCTATTATGCTGCGGCTGCAGGCGAAAATCGAAGCGGAAATTGATGTGTCTGCACTGATGAAGTTGGGACAGAGTGCGCCGCCGTTTGAAGTGATGCAGCCGGTTTATCCTTTACCAAATGGCGCGCCGGTGCGCATTGCCGTTGCGCAAGACGAGGCCTTTTCGTTTTATTATCCGGATAGCTTGGCTGTTTTAAACGGATGTGGAGCTGAACTCATTCCGTTCAGCCCGGTGCGCGATGCGAAGTTGCCGGAAAAAATTGATGGCTTGCTGCTAGGCGGTGGTTTTCCAGAAATGTTTTTAGTGGAATTAGCTGCTAATGAAGGGTTGCGTAAGGAAATTAAGGCTGAGGCGCAAAAGGGCATGCCTGTTTATGCTGAATGCGGCGGATTGATGTATCTATGCCGTGAAATAGCCGATTTTACCGGGCACTCATACCCGATGTGCAATGTAGTGCCGGCGAGAAGCGAGATGCGGCAAAAACTGCAGACGGTCGGTTATGTTGAAGCGACGGCCTTGTCCGATAGTATATTGTCGCAAAAAGGAGAGAAATTACGCGGGCACGAATTCCATTTTTCTGAAATGATCCCCGATGCGGATTTTAATTGGGCTTTTTCATTTTCTAAGCTGCGTACCGGCGCAGTTTATTGCGGCGGTTTTTGCCAGGGGAATGTATTGGCCTCTTATTTACATCTTCATTTTGCCGGCAATGAAATGGCCGCATCACGTTTCATCGAAAAATGTCGTGACTATCAAAGGCAGCAGGGAGGGCATAACGGATGAAAATCATCTTGGTGACAGGCGGCGCGCGAAGCGGTAAAAGTCGTTTTGCCGAGCGTTATGCAGAGCGCTATCAACAGGTTTTGTATGTGGCTACTGCGCAGGTGTTGGATAATGAAATGGAACGTCGGGTTACATTGCATAAAGAGCGGCGTCCGGCGCATTGGGGCAGTGTTGAAGCTTGGGAGAATCCGGCAGCCGTTTTGCTCGAAGAAGGTGGACGGCAGGAATGTATCTTATTTGATTGCCTGTCGCTCTATGTGAGCAATATGATGTTGTCGTCGCAGGCGCCAAGTGATGTGGAGGAGCGCGTTATTTATATGAAAGAACAATTTGCACGGCTCTTGGCGGCGGCTAAACAAGTCAGCGGGACGTTGATTTTTGTCGCGAATGAAGTCGGTTTGGGCATAGTGCCTGACAATGCAATGGCGCGTGAATATCGTGATTGGGCGGGGTTACTTAACCAGGAAGTGGCAGCGATAGCTGATGAAGTGTATTTTACCGTGAGTGGACTTGCAGTAGAGATGAAGAAGCTGGCGGAAGCCTGTTTCAATGCGGAGGTTTGAGATGGCTAAAACAATTATGCTACAGGGAACTAGCTCTCATGTCGGGAAAAGCATTCTGACAACAGCGCTATGCCGTATTTTCAGACAAGATGGCCGAGCTGTTGTTCCGTTTAAGGCGCAAAATATGGCGCTTAATTCGTATGTGACAATTGATGGGGAAGAAATGGGGCGTGCGCAGGTTGCGCAGGCGGAAGCGGCTGGATTGGCTCCTTTGGTCGAAATGAATCCGGTGCTGCTAAAACCGACCGGAAATTCGCGCTCTCAGGTCATTTTAAAAGGTCATCCGGTTGGCAATATGTCAGCGCAGGAATATCACCGTGACTACAGTTTGAAGGCCTTCGCCACGATTCAGGAATGCATGGGAAAATTAATGCAGGATTATGAGGTTGTGGTAATTGAAGGCGCAGGAAGCCCCGCAGAGGTCAATTTAAAGGATACAGATGTGGTGAATATGCGAATCGCCAAACTGGTAAATGCGCCAGTTTTGTTGGTGGCCGACATTGATCGAGGCGGTGCGCTGGCTTCCGTTGTCGGCACGATTGAGTTGCTCGACCCGGATGAACGAGACCGAATCAAAGGCATCGTTATCAATAAATTCCGTGGCGATCTTGAGCTGTTGAAGCCTGCGCTCACTTTTCTCGAAGAAAAAACAGGCAAACCCGTTGTCGGTGTAGTGCCGCATCTGGCAAATCTGGGAATTGATGATGAAGACTCCGTTTCACTTGAAGATAAAAAGGAAAAAGTAGGGGCTGAACTCGACATCGTGGTTCTGCGCACGCCTAAGATTTCGAATTTTACCGATTTTGATCCATTGGCGGAAGAGCCGGATGTTAATCTGCGTTATGTGAAAATGGGCGAAAAGATCGGTAGACCAGATCTTATTGTTTTACCGGGCAGTAAAAACACGATTGAAGATCTCATTGCATTGCGTCAACATGGCTATGACGCCGAAATTACTGCGTTAGCCGATGCAGGAGTGCCGGTGATCGGCATTTGCGGCGGGTATCAAATGCTGGGACGTACAATTAAAGATCCATTTCATACTGAGTCGGAGGCTGAAGAAGTCGAGGGCCTTGCTTTACTTGACATTGAAACTATTTTTGCGACAGAAAAGCTCACGCAGCAAGTCATCGCCGATGCACAGGGAAACGGTTTTCTTAATATGCAATCAGCGGCATCGGGCCTGACCGGATATGAGATTCATATGGGACGAACGGAACAGGGCGCCGGAGTCGAATCGCCGTTTATTATCACGCAACGCTCGCAGGTCAAACTGCGAGATAATGACGGCAGTTTAAACAGTGAGGGAACTGTAATGGGAACCTATATTCACGGCATATTTGACAATGACGAATATCGGCGCGGCCTATTGAACATGTTGCGTAAATCCAAAGGGCTGCCCGTACTGCCAATCGGCGAGAGTACAGCGGCGCGCAAGCAGGCTAGTTATGACCGTTTGGCGGCTGTGGTGCGCGAAAGTTTGAACATGGAATTGGTCTATTCGATGATGGAGGCGGAATAATAGTGGAAGGATTGCTGCCGCTTGCGGCTATTTTGCTTGACGGCATTATCGGTGATCCGCGCAGTCGCTTTCATCCGGTCGTCTTGTTGGGCAAGCTGATTGCCTTGCTGCAGCGCGTGTTGTATCGTGCTGAATGGGGAGCTTCATGGCAACTGTTTGCTGGCGGCCTTCTGATGACGATAGTGATTGGAGTTACATATCTCATCATGTGGTTTGCTGATCGTTGGCTCGCGTTGCAAGGCGCGACAATTCATTTCTGGGGAATCGCATTGTTGCTCAGTTTTACGATTACGCCGCGCAGTTTGGCTGAAGCTGGGCTGGAAATTGCGGCCTATCTTAAGAATGCCGATATGAAGCAGGCCCGCTTTAAAGTGGGCTGGATCGTTGGCCGCGATACGGAGGCACTCGATGAAGGTGAGATTACCAGAGCTACAGTCGAGACTGTCGCTGAAAACATGGTGGACGGCATTATTGCACCCCTATTTTTCTTTTGTCTGGGAGGGCTTCCGTTAGCTTTTGCGTACAGGGCTGTCAATACGATGGATTCCATGATAGGATATAAAAATGACGCTTATCTTTATTTTGGTCGCTGTGCGGCGCGGATGGATGATATCTGGAATTGGCTGCCGGCGCGCATTACATTTCTCTTTGTCTTAGTGGCTGCGATTCTCTTGCGTCGTGATCCGAAAAATGCGTGGCGCATGGCTCTTCGCGATGCGTGCAAACACCCAAGTCCTAACAGCGGCTGGGCCGAAGCGTCGGTTGCCGGAGCGCTGGGCGTCAGATTGGGCGGCCTTAATTATTACGGCGGTCGGGAGTCGCTTCGCGCCTATATGGGCGAACCGATCCAGGCATTATGTGCAAAGCATATTCAAGAAACGGTTGCGTTGATGTATGGCGTTAGTGTGATTGGCGCCTTAGCGGCCAGTGCAATATTGTTTTTGTAGTCCATTGCTAAGAGAGGAAACGCAATGAATGATTTTATAACCGGTCTGCAATTTTTAACCCGGATCAAAATAGCGGAGCAGCAGGTCTGGTCTGCCGAATCCTTTGGCCGCAGTGTGAAGTATTTTTCCTTTGTCGGCGCAAGCCTGGGCGCATTATTATGGCTGCTTGCGATGGCGCTTACGTTTTTGCCGGAGCGGCTTGGTTTTCTGCCGGCGCCGCAAAGCGTCTCGAGCCTAGTGCTTTTAATGGCTGCAGTTTTTCTAACGGGAGGACTGACTTGCGACGGTTTTATGGATTCGATGGATGGGCTTTTTTCCGGACGCGAGCGTGAGCGGATGCTTGAAATTATGAAGGACAGCCGCGTTGGCGCTAATGGCGTGACGGCGTTCGTGTTTCTGGTTTTGGCTAAATGGTCTGCTCTGCAGGGGATGCTGCCTGTTCAAGTGGGAGCTGCAATTTGGGCGATGCCGATTATCGGACGCATGGCGATGGTGATTGCGATCACTTGCTTTCCTTATGCGCGTCCAGACGGGATTGGTAAAGCGTTTGCAGAACATGCCGGGACGGGCACATTACTATTGGCGATGCTTTCAGGTGGTTTTTTTCTTGCACTTGGCGGTTGGAAAATCTGTGTAGCGGGCTTAGCTGCAATCTGTATGGCATTACTGTTTGCTCACTGGGCGTCAAAACAATTGGAGGGCTTGACGGGGGATCTATATGGGGCCTGCTGCGAAATTTCGGAAGTTTGTCTTTTGATGATGGTCTTATTATTGGGGTAAGGGGGGACCGGAGTGAAACTACGTGTCCGGGTGCCTGGATCCTGCGGTGAACTGGTGCAGGGGCTGTTACAGGACGATTATTTTCTTGTGACTTGCCCGATTGATCGTTATGCAGAAGCCGTGATTGAACCGGCAGATGAATTTAGTGCTCAATTGCCGCCTAAGGCAAGAAGGGCGGCAGAAATGACGATCGAAAGACTGCAAATTAAAGACTGCAAATTTAAACTGACCTTGTCGTCGCAACTGCCGTTGGGCAAAGGAATGGCATCGAGCAGTGCGGATATTGCGGCAGTCGCTCAGGCGATTGCTCATTTTCACGGACAATCGTTTGCAGCAAAAGACATTGCGGCAATTGCGTTAGCGATAGAGCCAACCGATGCGGTGTTTTTTCCTGGAGTCACGCTGTTTGATCATGTTAAAGGCAGCGTCTGTTTGATGTTGGGAACTCCGCCGCCACTTGAAATCATGGTTTTTGACGTTGGCGGTGCGATTGACACGATTTCATTCAATCAACGCCAGGATCTTGCGCAGAAAAACAAGGAGAAAAGCCTGCAAGTGGCGAAAGCCTTGCAATTTTTGCGGCGGGGAATTGACAGTGGTGATGCGTCGTTGCTTGCGCAAGGCGCGACGCTCAGCGCTATAGCGAATCAATCTATTTTATGGAAGCAAGGTCTTGAAGAACTTTGGGAAATTGGACGCAAAGCTGGAGCCTTGGGCGTCAATGTCGCGCATAGTGGAACAGTGATGGGGTTGCTCTTTGCCGAGGGAAAAACGAGTAGGGAAGAGGAACGAGTCATTACTGAGCTGGAGCATGCTTGCTCGGCTCGCTATCTCGAAACGGTTCGACTTATAGCCGGGGGACTTTGGATACAAGAGGGTGATGACACTGCTTGGCAAAAATGCATTTGAACATGGTGGAAAATGGTTGGCAGCGTTAAGAAACTGGGATAATGAAAAAGGAAAACTGCTTGATTTCAGTGCGAATATCAATCCGTGCGGTGTAGCGGAATCAGTTAAAGCTGCGATTGAGGCGGCAATGCCTTCCATTGTACATTACCCTGACAGTGAAGCTGTTGAATTGAAAGAAGCTATCAGTCTTCATTATCAGGTGGCAAAGGAAACGATTCTGCTTGGTAATGGAGCTGTGGAACTTCTTTATCTGCTTTGTCAATACAAACGTCCACAACGGATATTGGTTCCGGCGCCTACCTTTAGCGAATATGAACGGGCGGCGCGCGCTTCAGGCGCGGAGATAGATTATTTGCCGTTAAAAGCAACGCAGCAATTCGCGCTGACGTTCTCAGAGATACGAAAACAACTGCCGCAGGCAGATATGATATTTATTTGTAATCCTAACAACCCGACTGGGCGCTTAACAGAGCGGGATGAGATACAAAAAATTCTGGAAGCCGTAAAGGGGCGCGAATGTTTGGTTGTAGTTGATGAATCTTTCATTGACTTTGTCGACAATGGAGAACAGTATAGTTGCCGCAGTCTTTTGGCGGATTATCCTCAACTTTGTATTCTACATTCATTGACGAAGTTTTATGCGATTCCGGGTCTGCGTCTTGGATTTATCTTAGGCTCGCCGAGACTGACCGCTGCGCTTGAGTCTCGCAAAGATCCTTGGAATGTGAATACGCTGGCGCAAAGTGCAGGCGTTGCAGGCTTACGTGATGAGGGATATCAAGTGACTAGCCGTCATTATGTGACGAAAGAACGCGAAAAATTGTCGGCCGACCTAAACGAAATTCCGGGGCTTGTTGTTTATCCAGGTACGGCTAATTTTTTGCTGCTCGATATAAATGCGTTAAAATTGACTGCAACTGAGTTTGTCCGACGGATGGCTGCGCTTGGCGTATTGGTGCGCAATTGTACAAATTATCCCGGATTGACCGAGGATTATGTTCGCGTCGCCGTACGCAGCCGGGAAGAAAACCAACGATTAGTAGCTAGTATTAGACAGGTGGTTTAAAACGATGACGAGAGTATTTTTGATCCGGCATGGTGAAACGGAATGGAACAAAAATATGAAATACCAAGGACAAACCGATGTTCCTCTCAGCGACGCCGGACGAAAACAGGCCGAAAAACTTGCAAGCCGATTGTCTAAGGTTGATTTTGCAGCAGTGTATTCAAGCGATCTGATACGCGCCTATGAAACGGCGACAGTTTTGGCTGCGCCGCATGAACTGCCGGTTACTGTCTGCCCGGGACTCAAGGAAATCAACTTTGGCGAGTGGGAAGGCTTGACGTATGATAACATCAGTGGTCAATGGTCTGGGGAGATGCAACGTCTTTTTTCTCGTCCGAATGAGGTTGAAATACCATCAGGTGAATCCTTTTACCAGGTGCAGCAGCGAGTGGTTGCCTCACTAGAGGAATTGGTAAAGGCTCATGAAAATGAAACGATTTTGGTCGTTTCACATGGCGCGGCGATTCGCACTGCGATTTGTGCGGCGCTTGAAATTCCGCTCAACAATCTTTGGAGCATACGGCAAGACAATACGGCACTGAATATTTTTGAATACCACGCAGAACGTATCGTAATTGGCTGTCTAAACGATAGTAATCACTTAGCAGAGAAAAAATAACTTGCAAGCGGCAAACCGTGCTTTAGGACGGTTTGTCGTTTTTTCGCCCTGCGACGCACTTGAAAAGAATGGGCAGTATGCTACAATAAAAACGGTATGGATGTGGGAGAGAGGTTGAAGGGCATATATGCATAATTATTGTATTATTCCCAATAACCAGGAAGGGTTTCGTCAATTGGCCGCGCAGCTGTCTGTTGGAGCTGCTGAACGCAGTCAATTAGAAACACTTGACGTTGTTAGAGTGGAAGTGAATACGGAAAAAAATAGTTGGCGGATGATTCTGCGCGGGATGGAACTTTTGCCGGAAAACTTGTTAGATAAGATACGCCGAAAAATATGTGAGAATTGTGGTTTGACAACGGTTCATTTTGTTCAACAGGCGACGGATCCGGAAGTGTTGATTACAGCAGAGTGGAAACGTCTGATTGATGAAGTGGCCGGTAAGGCTCACTCAGTAAAACATTTGCTCTGCAATGCTTCGTGGCGTTATGATAACGGATGCTTGCATTTGGAAACGCTTGGCGATTTGTCGATGGAAATTCTGGAAGCTCAGCAAATCATTCCGCAACTCGAACGCAAGTTGACAGACTTAATTGGACAACGTTGTCCGATTAAACATCGGGCGCTCACAGTTCAGGAAGCGACGGTTTGTGATGACGACATCATGACGCCGGAATATCTTGTAGCGCTAGAAGGACAACATAATATGGAAGCTAACAAGAAGGAAGAAATTACAATTTTCTTCGGGCGTGCTATTAAGGCCGCGCCAATGCCGCTTGATCAAATTGACGAAGAGGCGAGAGGCGTTGTAGTTGCAGGACAACTGCTGAATTTGGATTTTCGCACGTTACGCTCCGGGCGCTTTTTGTTGACGTTTGATATCGGCGACGTCACGGGCGGTTTGAGCGGCAAAGTGTTTTTTGAAGATAAGGATAAAGATGCCTTTGATAAGGTTTCTGCAAACCTGAAGACTGGTATGGCGGTAAAGGCCAAGGGAACCGTGCAGTTTGATAAATACAGCAATGAACTTGTCATGTATGCGGACAGCATGTGTCGAATGGAAATGACGGGAAACCGAACGGATGAAGCGGAAATAAAAAGGGTGGAATTGCACGCGCATACTCGAATGAGCAATATGGATGCGGTTGTTTCCGCTAAACAACTGATTCAGACGGCGATCAAGTGGGGGCATGAGGCGGTGGCAATTACTGATCATGGCGTGGTTCAAGCGTTTCCTGAAGCGCATGATGCTGCTGCAAAAGCAGGCATTAAAGTTATTTATGGGATGGAAGGCTATCTGTTTGACGATGACATTACGCGAGCGCGCCATATTATTATTTTGGCCAAAAACAGTGTGGGCTTGCGTAATTTATATCGTTTGGTGTCGTTGTCGCATTTGAAATATCTGCATCGTACCCCAAAGATCCCACGCACAATTTTAAAAGAGTACCGTGATGGTTTGTTGCTGGGCTCCGCTTGTGAAGCGGGTGAACTGATCCAAGCAATTTTACGCGGTGCTTCAGACACTGAACTGGAAGAGATTGCTGAATTCTACGATTATTTAGAGATTCAACCGATCTTGAACAATGAATTTATGCTGCGCGAAAAAATGGTTGCGAATGAAGAAGCGCTGCGCAATGTAAATCGCAAGGTTTGCCAGCTTGGGGAAAAGCTGGGCAAACTGGTCGTGGCAACCTGCGATGTTCACTTTCTGAATCCGGAAGATGAAGTGTACCGTCGCATTTTGATGGCGGGTAAAGGCTTTTCTGATGCAGACCACCAACCGCCGCTCTATTTTAGAACAACCGAGGAAATGCTGAAAGAGTTCGCTTATCTCGGCGCCGCTAAGGCGCAAGAGGTCGTAATTGAAAATCCACGCCAGGTGGCGGCTCTAGTTGATGCGATAAAACCGATTCCGGATGAACTTTATTCGCCCGAAATACCCGGGGCGGAAGACGATATCCGCAATATGGCGACGAATAAGGCGGAATCCATGTATGGCACGCCGCTGCCGGAGATAGTCGCTGCACGACTCAAATACGAGATGGATGCGATTATCAATAATGGTTTTGCCGTGCTATATCTGATCGCACACAAACTGGTAAAGAAATCGCTTGACGATGGTTATCTTGTAGGTTCGCGAGGTTCGGTCGGTTCGTCGTTTGTTGCGACGATGACGGATATTACAGAAGTGAATCCGTTGCCGCCGCATTGGCGCTGCGGTCAATGCAAACACAGTGAGTTCATCACGGATGGCACCTATGGCGGCGGATTCGATTTACCGGATAAAGACTGCCCGCGTTGCGGCACTCGAATGATCAAAGATGGCCATGATATTCCGTTTGCCGTATTTATGGGCTTTTTCGGCGAGAAGGTGCCGGATATCGATCTCAATTTTTCCGGTGAATACCAGGGGATAGCGCATAAATACACGGAAGAATTGTTTGGCAAGGATAACGTGTTCAAGGCGGGGACTATTGCAACGATTGCCGATAAGACAGCCTATGGGTATGTGAAAAACTACTTTTCGGAAAAAGGGATTACGCCGCGCAATGCGCACATCAACTCCTTGATTTCCGGTTGTACCGGGGTCAAGCGTACGACAGGTCAGCATCCAGGCGGGATTATGGTTGTGCCGCGTGATATGGACGTGCATCATTTTACGCCGATACAACGTCCGGCAGATGACAAAGATTCAGGAACGATTACGACGCACTTTGATTACCATTCGATCAGTGGACGTCTGGTTAAACTTGACATCCTCGGACATGACGATCCAACGATGATCCGGATGCTGGAAGATTTGACCGGTGTTGATGCCAAGACGTTGCCGTTTGATGATCAAGCGACGATGAGTCTGTTTTCCAGTACCGATGCGCTGGGAATCAAGGCTGCCGATCTTGGTAGCCCGGTTGCCACCTTTGGGATACCGGAGTTTGGGACAAAGTTCGTACGCCAAATGCTCGAAGACACGCTGCCAAAGCAGTTTAGCGAACTGGTGCGAATCAGCGGATTTTCGCACGGAACAGACGTCTGGCTAAACAATGCGCAGGATTTGATCAAAGAAGGCACGGCGAAATTGTCGGAAGCGATTTCGGCGCGCGATGACATCATGGTGTATCTGATTCATAAAGGGTTAGAGCCGCAAACGGCATTTAAAATAATGGAAAGTGTGCGCAAAGGCAAGGGGGTGAAGCCGGACGATGTTGCAAAGATGCGTGAAAAAAATGTGCCGGAATGGTATGTGGAATCATGTCAGAAGATCAAATATATGTTTCCAAAAGCGCATGCAGTGGCCTATGTGATGATGGCATTTCGAATTGCTTACTGCAAAGTTCATTATCCTAAGGCCTTTTATGCAGCCTATTGCAGCGTCAGAGCTACGGAATTCGATGCCGATTTGATTGTGCAGGGCAAGGACGTTCTGCGCAGTAAATTGGCTGAATTCGAAAGCATGGGAAATACAATCAGTCCGAAAGAGAAGGGATTGCAGACGATCTTTGAGATTGCTCTGGAAATGTATTTGCGTGGTTTTTCGTTCCGTAAAGTTGATCTCTATCAATCGGATGCGACCAAATTTCTGATTGTGGAAGAAGGGCTGCTGCCACCGCTGGCTGCGCTGCAGGGCGTCGGCGACAATGCTGCAATCAATATTGCGGCAGCGCGTGAAGGGCATGTCTTTTCTTCAATTGAAGATTTACGCAATCGCTCACGCGTTTCCAAAACCGTGATCGAGGTGCTGCGTCAGCATGGTTGCTTGGACGGAATGCTGGAAACGGATCAAATGATATTGTTTGGCTAAAGTCTATTGTAAAAAAAAAACACTGGTGCTATAATGGACTACAGTAATAATTTACTTAGAGTGTCGTTTGCGAAGAGTGGGTATCCAACCCACTCTTTCATCGTATGTGTTCTTCAAACTATTACAATGAATGGAGGGAAGCCTATGGCCAAGATGGAAATTGAGGCGTTAGTGGAAGGTTTTGTGCTTGAAATCATCCGCGATACCGCGCTTGAGTTGGTGGACGTCGAGTATGTCAAGGAGCGTGACTGGTATCTGCGCATTTTCCTTGACAAGGAGGGCGGCTTGGAGATCGAGGACTGCCAAGCTGTTAGTTCAGCGCTGGAAGACAAATTGGATGCAGCCGATCCAATTACGGACAGCTATTATCTCGAAGTTTCATCGCCTGGACTTGATCGCGCTTTGAAGAAAGAGCGCGATTTTGTACGGCATGCGGGAAGTATGGTGGAAATGAACACGTTTGCGCCGATTGAGGGACGCAAACAGTGGATCGGAAAATTGCACGGCCTTGAGGCTGGGAACATCGTTTTGGACGTAGACGGGGAAACAATTAGAATACCGCGGGAAAAAGTATCGCTGATTCGATTGCACCTCGAGTTTTAATACGGCGTAAAGTTATTTTCATGCAGGAGGAATGTAAGTGAACGCAGAATTCATGCAAGCTTTTGAACAATTGGGGAAGGAAAAAGGGATTGCTCCGGAAGTGCTGTTTGATGCAGTCGAGGCGGCTCTGATTTCGGCTTATAAGCGAAATTTTGGCGCGGTTCAAAATGTCAGGGTATCATTGGATCGAATGACGGGAGAAATTCATGTTTTTGCGCGCAAGACAGTCGTTGAAGAAGTGAATGATGCCCGCCTGGAGATTGAATTGTTGGAAGCGCGAAAAAGTGATGTGCGTTATGAGGTTGAAGATGTCGTCGAAATAGAAGTTACTCCGAAAGATTTTGGTCGTATTGCTGCGCAGACTGCGAAACAGGTTGTTGTGCAGCGAATCCGGGAAGCAGAGCGGGGTATCATTTATGAAGAGTTTTCTAACCGGGAAAGCGATATCTTAACGGGCATAGTACAGCGCATTGAACAAAAGAATGTATATATTGATTTAGGCAAAGCGGAAGCTATTTTGGCGCCGTCGGAACAAATTCCTGGCGAAGTTTATAAACATGGCGAACGCGTCAAATCTTATATAATTGAAGTGAAAAAAACGACAAAAGGGCCGCAAATTCTAGTATCGCGTACACACCCAGGGCTCTTGAAGCGCTTGTTTGAATTGGAAGTCCCAGAGATTCATGATGGCGTGGTGGAGATTAAGTCGGTGGCGAGAGAACCGGGGGCTCGCTCTAAGATTGCCGTCTATTCACGTGATGAAAACGTGGACCCGGTAGGCTCGTGTGTCGGTCATAAGGGTGTGCGGGTTCAGGCCATCGTCAATGAACTTCGTGGTGAGAAAATAGATATCGTTAAATGGAATACCGATCCGGCAAAGTACATTGCCAATGCCTTGAGCCCTGCTAAAGTTGTTAACGTTGAAGTTAATGAGGTTGAAAAGATTTCTCAAGTGATCGTGCCGGATTATCAATTGTCGCTGGCAATCGGTAAAGAGGGACAGAATGCGAGGCTGGCTGCTAAGCTAACCGGATGGAAAATTGATATCAAAAGTGAAAGTCAGGCAAGAACGGAGGGCTGAGCATGGCGGGAATAAAAAAAATTCCGCAACGCATGTGTGTTGGCTGTCAGCAAATGAAGGCTAAACGTGAATTGATGCGTGTTGTACGGACTCCGGAAGAGATGGTTGAACTTGACGTTACCGGGAAAAAATCGGGCAGAGGAGCTTATGTCTGCCGCGATGTCGCATGTCTGGAAAAAGCAGTCAAAGAAAAACGTTTGGAAAAGGCGCTGCATAAAGCAATTGAGCCAACAGTATATGAAGCGCTGCGGACGGGAATCTTACAGTGACGGCACAGCAAACGGTTAAACTCATGTCTCTATTGGGGCTTGCACAAAAAGCAGGGCGGATCATCTCGGGCGATCAGGTGATCGAAAAGGCGTTGCGCGACCGAAAAATTAAGCTGCTCTTAATTGCAGCGGATGCAGCTGAAAATACATGTGAAAAATACAGCCATTTGGCAGAAGCTTGCCGGATCGAGTGGCATGTGGTTCTGACTAAGGAAGATCTGGGGCAAGCTGTTGGAAAACAGTATCGAGCCGCAGTGGGAATAAATGATGAAGGTTTTGGTCGGGCAATGGCAAAGATATTAGCCGGATCATGACAGTGGAGGTGGATGAATGTCTAAATACAGAGTGTATGAATTAGCAAAAGACTATGATACAACCAGCAAAGTGATTATTGACATTTTAGCACGCAATAGTATTGTGGCAAAAAACCACATGAGTAGCGTAGAGGAAGAGGCCAAAAAAGTGATAGATCGGACTTTTGCCCATAAGACGGGAAGCGTAGCCCCTAGCGAAGAAAAAGCTAAGCCGGCAGTAACGCCAGCTCCGGCTCGACCTGCAACCAATGCGCCGGCAGCGCAGCTGCAAGGACAGACGGCTCAAGCGTTGCCTGGTCAACAGCAGCGTTCGCAAGGCAACTTCCAACAACGTCCGCAAGGCCAAGGCGGTCAGCAAGGCGGCTTCCAACAACGTCCGCAAGGCCAAGGCGGTCAGCAAGGCAACTTCCAACAACGTCCGCAAGGCCAAGGCGGTCAGCAAGGCAACTTCCAACAACGTCCGCAAGGCCAAGGCGGTCAGCAAGGCAACTTCCAACAACGTCCGCAAGGCCAAGGCGGTCAGCAAGGCGGCTTCCAGCAACGTCCGCAAGGACAAGGCGGCCAGCAAGGCGGCTTCCAACAACGTCCGCAAGGCCAAGGCGGTCAGCAAGGCGGCTTCCAGCAACGTCCGCAAGGACAAGGCGGCCAGCAAGGCGGCTTCCAACAACGTCCGCAAGGCCAAGGCGCTCAGCAAGGCAACTTCCAACAACGTCCGCAAGGGCAAGGTGGCCAACAAGGCGGCTTCCAACAACGTCCGCAAGGGCAAGGTGGCCAACAAGGCGGCTTCCAACAACGTCCGCAAGGCCAGGGCGGCCAACGCCCTCAAGGTCAGGGCGGCGGTCCTGGCGGTTGGAATAACCAGCGGCGCAATAATACCGGCGGTCGTCCTGGTCAGCAGGGCGGCAACCAAAGACGCGGCGGTCGCGGCGGTCATGCACCGCAGATGACGACTCCGAAACCGGAACCGATCAGACCGAAGCATATAAAAATTGCCGAAAGTATCACGGTTAAGGAATTGGCCGTCAAAATGAGCCGTGAAGTAGCGGAAGTTATTAAAAAGTTCCTGATGCTTGGCATCATGGTTACAATCAATCAGGAAGTGGATTATGACACGGCAGAAATCTTGGCTGCTGAATTTCAGGTAACAGTTGAAGCGCTTCCTCCGGAAGAGGATCCGACGGAAGTAGCTGAGATTGAAGATGATCCTAAGAGCCTGATGCCGCGTTCTCCGGTCGTTACCGTAATGGGGCACGTTGACCATGGCAAAACGTCGCTACTTGATGCGATCCGTCAAACGCGCGTTGCAGTAACTTCGCAGGAAGCGGGCGGAATCACGCAACATATCGGTGCTTACCAAGTTATGTGCAAAGGCAAGAAAATTGTCTTTCTCGATACGCCTGGGCATGAAGCGTTTACGGCGATGCGTGCACGCGGAGCTCAGGTAACCGATATTGCGATTCTGGTTGTTGCAGCGGATGATGGCGTAATGCCGCAAACGATTGAAGCCATCAATCATGCAAAATCGGCAAATGTTTCAATTATTGTTGCTATCAACAAGATGGACCGTGTTGAAGCGAACCCGGATCGTGTTAAGCAGCAGTTGTCCGAATATGGATTGATCCCCGAAGAGTGGGGCGGCGAGACGATTATGGTACCGGTATCGGCGCATAAACGTGATGGTATTGAAGAGTTGCTGGAAATGATTTTGCTGGTAGCGGAAGTTCAGGAGTTGAAGGCGAATCCGAATCGGGCGGCGATGGGAACTATCATTGAAGCGAAGCTTGACAAGGGTAGAGGCGCAGTCGCTACCGTATTGGTGCAAAAAGGTACATTGCGGATTGGCGACACGATTCTGGCTGGAACCGCGTTTGGCAAAGTAAAGGCGCTAGTTAATGACCGGGGCGAGAAAGTGAAAAAAGCGGAACCGTCTACGCCGGTTGAAGTACTTGGCTTTACCGATGTTCCGGCTGCAGGTGACGTAATGGTTTGCGTTGAAGAGCGCATTGCCAGAAGCGTTGCAGAGAAACGTGTGGCGAAAAAACGTACAGAGGAAATGGCGCATAATCAAAAAGTATCGCTTGACGATCTGTTCAAGCAGATTCAGGATGGCAATATAAAGGACTTGAACATTGTCATCAAGGCTGACGTACAAGGGTCGGTCGAAGCGCTTAGACAATCGCTGCTCGGCCTGAATGAAACGGCTGGCAACAAAGAAGTGCGCGTCAATGTGATTCATTCTGGCGTCGGCGCAATCAATGAGTCGGATGTAATGCTGGCTTCGGCTTCCAATGCCTTAGTCATTGGTTTTAACGTGCGTCCGGATGCGAACTCGCGCAAAGCTGCGGATAATGAAAAAATCGACATCCGTACTTATCGCGTTATTTACGAAGCCTTGAACGATGTGGAAGCTGCGATGACGGGAATGTTGGCGCCGCAATTCAAGGAAGTGATTCAAGGGCGCGTCGAAGTGCGACAAGTCTTCACGATTTCCAAGGTGCTGATTGCCGGTTGCTATGTGTTGGAAGGCAAAATAACGAACAAGAGCCAGGTTCGCGTTTTGCGCGACAGCGTTGTTGTTCATGAAGGCGAATTAGAGTCGTTGCGCCGCTTCAAAGATGACGTCAAGGAAGTAGCCACCGGCTATGAATGCGGCATCACGCTGGACAAGTTTCGCGATTTAAAGGAAGGCGATATCTTAGAAGCCTTCGTAATGGAAGAAGTAGCTCCCAAAGCTTAAAGAAAGAGCGGTTGAATTATAATGGGACAAGTGCGAGTTGAGAAAGTACAAGAATTGATTAAGCAGGAAATTAGCAAGATGCTCCTCACTGAAGTGAAGGATCCACGTATTGGTTTTGTGACGGTTACTACCGTTGAAATAACGGGTGATTTGAGGCAGGCAAAAGTGTTTGTCAGCCTCATGGGGAGTGATGAACAAAAAGCCAATACCTGGCAAGGCTTGCAGAGTTGCCTTGGTTATGTGCGTTCAGAAATTGGCAAACGTGTGCGAATGCGTTTGACGCCTGAGTTAACATGGCATCTGGATACTTCGTTGGACTATAGTACCCGTATTCAGGAACTGTTGTTGAAAATCAACACAGAAGAGGGGAAAGAATAATATGGGGATGGACCGACTGATCAACATTGCTGCGTGCCTGCAGCAATGTCAGGTGATTGCGGTTACTTCTCATCAACAGCCCGATGGTGATAGCTTGGGGTCTATGTTGGCTTTATATCATCAGTTGGCGGCCATGGGGAAAACGGTACATATGCTTTTGGATGATGAAGTCCCGGCAATGTACCGTTTCTTGCCTGGTTGGGAAAGAATCCGCAGACCGTTGTTTACCGACCGGGTAGATGCCCTGGTTGTCTTGGATGCAGGCGAATGGCACCGAATTGGTATTGTTGCCCAGTGTTCATACGATACGGCAATAAATATTGACCATCATTTGGGAAACACGATTGCAGCAAAACTGAGCGCGATTGATACGAGTGCGGCAGCAACCGGTGAACTGGTTTATCATTTGATCCAGTCGTTAGTGCCGGGCGATAAGTCGGCGGAGATTGCTGTGTGCCTGTATACTGCAATTGTTACCGATTGCGGTTTTTTCCGTTATGCCAATACGAGTCCAGCTGTGCTGCGGATTGCGGCGACGCTAGTCGAGTGGGGAGCAAGACCGAAGGAAATTGCCGAAAATGTTGAAACGCGTACGGCGGCCTCCTTAGCGGTGCTGGGAAAGGTACTTGACACTCTTGAAATCTATGCGGACGGAAAGATCGCATTTATCTCAGTTGATCAGTCGCTAGCGGGAAAAGTGGAGTCGACGGAAGGGTTTGTCAATTATCCGCGTGCCATCGAGGGCGTTGAGATTGCGGCTTTATTCAAAGAGACGGAAGCAGGAATTATAAGGGTAAGTCTGCGCTCGAAAAATGCTGACGTTAATGCGGTTGCACGCGCTTTTTCTGGCGGGGGGCATCATCGCGCTGCTGGTTGTACGGTAAAAGGATCGTTGGCGGATGCCAAGGCTAAGGTATTGGCGCAGGCTGCTGCACAATTAAAGGAGTATGGTGTATGAAAGACGGCGTTTTAAACATACTGAAGCCGCCTGGAATGACATCGCATGATGTTGTCGCCTGCTTGCGCCGGATATATCGGACGAAGAAGGTTGGTCATGCAGGGACGCTTGATCCTGCTGCTGCCGGCGTGTTGCCAGTCGCCCTGGGGAAGGCCACGCGACTCTTAGAATATATGACGGCTGCCGACAAAGAATATAGAGCGGAGCTCACGCTCGGCTATGCGACCGATACCGGTGATGATACTGGTACAGTCATTATGATAAAAGAAATGGCTTCGTTGCCGCAGGCCGAGGAAATAAATCAAGTTTTACAGTCGTTTTTAGGGCGTAGTCAACAGGTGCCGCCAATGTATTCCGCGATCAAGATTGACGGAAAAAAGCTCTATGAGCTGGCTCGCGCTGGAATTGAAGTAGAGCGTCCTGCGCGCACGATCGATATCAGTTCGATTAGCTTGATGCAGCCAGCGGAAACGAGGTTTGTTTTTTCGGTGACCTGTTCAAAAGGAACTTACATTCGATCGCTATGTGAAGATATCGGTGAAAGACTTGGTTGTCCGGCAACCATGACGTTTTTGGTGCGTACCAGAGTAGGACGATTTTCTGTGGCCCAGGCATCGAGTCTGGAGGAAGTGGCGGCTAATCCTGAGAAGGTTTTATTGCCTCTTGATTGGGGTATTCAGGAACTGCCGGCGTTGCATCTATCTGAAACAGATTGCAGGGCTTTTTCGTGGGGGCAACACCCCACCGTTGAAGCGGCGCTAACAGAGGGTACAATTTGTCGTGTCTATGCCAACGAGCGATTGCTTGGCATCGGCCGTTACATGCAGCAAGGCGGCTGTCTGATTCCAGAAAAAGTCTTTCCGGAATCTTTCTAAGAAATGAAAGAGTGTCGAGTGCGAGAGGGTTTTGGCGATGGAAATTATCAATGATATTAAATTGATGCAAGGGCGTTTCTCGCGCGTTTGTGTTGCGCTGGGAACGTTTGACGGTGTACATGTCGGACACCGGGAAATTATTGCTCAAGCGGTGGAAAAGGCCAGATCTGTGGCTGGAACCAGCGTTGTCTTTACCTTTACTAATCATCCGCTGTCGGTGCTTGACCCGTCACGTTGTCCGCCGCAGATTGCCACGTTGGAAGAGAAGGCGGAAGTATTGCGTGAGCTTGGCGTTGATGTGCTGTTGGCGATCCCTTTTACTGCCGCGTTCTTAAAGCTTTCGCCGCAGCAGTTCATTGCCCTGCTGGTTGAAAATCTGCAGCCGACGAATGTTGTGGTCGGGCCGAATTATTCGTTTGGCTACCGTAGCTCCGGAAATCCTGATTTTCTTGCGGAAGCAGGCGAAAAATACGGTTTTGCTGTGTCGATTCATCCCGGCGTTCATATCGATGAGCAGATTGTTAGCAGTACATTGATTCGTCGTTTGGTTTTAGAGGGGAATGTCGAAACGGCGGCCCGCTTTTTGGGGCGTCCGGTCAGTGTGCGTGGCACTGTGGTGCATGGAAAAAAACGCGGCGCAAAGCTGCTCGGTTTTCCGACTGCTAATCTGGCGGTTGCACCGCAACGGGTACTACCGGACAAGGGTGTTTATGTGACTGTGATTGTCATTGGAGAGGCTGTTTATCATAGCGTCACTAATATTGGACTGAATCCGACATTTGAAGACGGCGATCAGACGATTGAAACGCATATTTTTGATTTTAAAGGGAATTTATATGGACGGATCGTAGATGTAAAATTCCTAAAACGACTGCGCAGTGAGCAACGCTTCGATTCACTTGAGGAATTGAAACGACAGATTGGCGACGATGCCTTAGCGGCACGAGAATTTTTTTCGAGACAGAAGATTTGATAATGCTGTTTACAAGCTACACGCCATATGATAAAATATTGCAAGTGGGGACGTGATCCCTAATCAACCGTGGCGAGGATTATCGACAACTCCGACGATTGTCTTGGCTAATGGGGATATTATAAGAGGAGGTACCTAATGATTACTTTAGAACGTAAACAAGAACTGATTCAACAATATCGCGTCCATGAAAGCGATACCGGATCTCCGGAAGTACAAATTGCTATTTTGACTGAACGGATTAATTATTTAACCGAGCACTTAAAAATGCATAAGAAAGATCATCATTCCAGACGCGGTCTGTTGAAGATGGTTGGTCAGCGCAGAAATCTGCTGAACTATCTGAAAGCAAATGGTTTGGAACGTTATCGTACGATTCTTGAGAAACTGAATCTCAGAAAATAAAAAAGGCGGGGTTTCCCGCTTTTTTTATTTTATCTTGATAGAGGTTAACAGGAAATAAGTCTTTTATGTCGAACAAACAAAAATTGTGAATAAAAAAAGGGTTAAATAGAAAGAGGAGGACAACTCAATATGCATTCTTTCTCTATGAAGGTCGGCGGCAGGGAGCTTACGATCGAATCGGGTAAAATGGCTAAACAAGCTGGCGGTTCGGTTTTGATTAAGTATGGTGACACCGCCGTGATTGTAGCAGCTACTGGCTCGGCACAACCGCGTGAAGGAATTGATTTCTTCCCGCTGACGGTTGATTACGAAGAACGTCTTTATGCAGTCGGTAAAATTCCGGGCGGCTTCATCAAACGGGAGGGACGTCCTAGCGAAGCGGCCGTATTGGCCAGCCGTTTGATCGATCGTCCGATTCGTCCGCTGTTTCCTGACGGATTCCGCAATGATGTACAAGTTATTGCAACGGTTCTTTCGGTTGATCAGGATAACTCACCGGATGTAACAGCGATGATTGGCGCTTCGTGCGCATTATCCATTTCGGATGTGCCGTTTAATGGCCCGATTGCGGGGGTGCGCGTTGGTTTGATTGATGGTGAGTTTATCATTAATCCGACAGTGGCGCAGCAGGATGAAAGCCAACTCAACTTGGTCGTAGCCGGCAGTAAAGATGCTGTCATGATGGTAGAAGCGGGTGCCAATGAGCTGTCCGAAGAAACGGTCTTAGCCGCGATCATTCATGGCCATGATGTCATTAAGGAGATCATCGAATTTCAAACGAAAATCGTCGAGCAAATTGGCAAAACGAAACGTACGATTGCTTTGTATGAAGTGCCGGAAGAAATTAACACGGCTGTCAGAGCGTATGCAACCGATTTGTTGCGTCAAGCTGTCAGCAATCCGGATAAACAAAAGCGTGAAGAAGAAACCCAAGCCGCTAAAGCGGCTGTGGTGGAACATTTTGCGACGTTGTACCCGGATAATGGTAAAGACGTAAAGAACATGGTGCAAAAGGTTCTTAAGGAAATTGTCCGTAAGATGATTACGGTGGATAAAATTCGTCCGGATGGACGCGAACTTGAAGAAGTCAGACCGATTGCTTGCGAGGCGGGCTTGCTTGCGAGAACGCATGGTTCGGGCTTGTTCACGCGCGGCCAAACGCAGGTTCTGACCATTACAACGCTTGGTGCGATTGGCGATGAACAAATCCTTGACGGCTTGGGCGTCGAAGATTCGAAACGTTATATGCATCATTATAACTTTCCCCCCTACAGCGTAGGCGAAACTCGTCCGATGCGCTCGCCGGGACGCAGAGAAATTGGGCATGGCGCATTAGCTGAGCGTGCGTTGGTCCCGGTAATTCCGTCCGAAATTGACTTTCCGTATACCCTTCGTCTTGTATCTGAAGTTATCGAATCGAATGGTTCGAGCTCAATGGGCAGTGTTTGCGGCAGTACGCTTTCCTTGATGGATGCTGGCGTACCTATTATTCGTCCTGTATCCGGCGTTGCGATGGGCCTCGTCAAAGACGGCGATCACTTTTCGATTTTGACGGATATTCAGGGGTTGGAAGATGCGCTGGGCGACATGGATTTCAAGGTTGCGGGTACTGACAATGGTATCACGGCGATTCAAATGGATATCAAGATTGCCGGTATTACGCGGGAAATTCTTGGCGCGGCACTGGCACAGGCGAAACGTGGGCGCAAGCATATCCTGGATAAGATGCTTGCGGTCATTGATAAGCCTCGTGCAGAATTGTCTCCTTATGCGCCGCGCATCATCACAATGAAAATTCATCCGGATAAAATTCGCGACGTTATTGGACCAGGCGGCAAAATCATCAAAAAAATCATTGACGAAACTGGCGTTAAGATTGACATCGAAGATGACGGCAATATTTTCATTGCAGCAGTCACTGTCGAAGCCGGTCAGAAAGCCATCAAGATCATTGAAGATTTGGTACGTGAAGTAGAAGTTGGCGGTATTTATACCGGTAAAGTGACGCGGCTGATGGCGTTTGGCGCATTTGTCGAAATCCTGCCGGGTAAAGAAGGCCTGGTTCATATTTCGCAGTTGGCGCGTGAACGTGTTGCCAAAGTTGAAGATGTCGTTAGTGTTGGCGATGTTATAACGGTTAAGGTCAGCGAAGTGGATCGTCAGGGCCGTGTGAACTTGTCAAGAAAAGACTTGCTGCCGGTCGAAGGCGAAAAGAAGCCTGAAGCGGCTAATTAATAGGGACTTATGAAAAAGGGCTGTCTCGAGATGGGCGTTTATCCGCTTGTCAGGGACAGCCTTTTTAGACTGCAAAAGGAAATGCTACTATTTGTGATTCTGTTGTGAGCAGGGGTTTTTCTATTGCGTCGCGAACCGTTCTTATAGCGAAGTTTGAAATCAGTCTACGAGGGAGCGCTTAGCATGTACCAAAAATCAGTCTTGCCTAACGGAATTGTTCTGGTGACGGAAACAATTCCCTACGTTAAATCCATTTCTTTAGGTGCCTGGATTAAAGCGGGCTCTAGATTTGAAACGATTGAAAATCAGGGAATATCGCATTTTATGGAACATATGATGTTCAAGGGGACGAAAAAGCGTTCAGCGAAGGAAATTGCGGAAACGATTGATTCGGTCGGCGGACAAATCAATGCTTTTACGGCCAAGGAACATACTTGTTATTATTTAAAGATGGTGGACTCTCATCTTGCATTAGCGGTCGATGTTTTAAGCGATATGTTGCTCCGGGCCGATTTTTCTGAAACGGATATTGCAAAAGAACGGGAAGTTGTCAAAGAAGAAATCCATATGTATGAAGATACGCCGGATGAGCTGGTGCATGATTTGCATATGGAACGTGTCTGGCCAGAGCATACGTTAGGGCGAAAAATATTAGGCACGCTGCAAACTGTTGATGCATTCGATCAAGAAAAACTGCGCGCTTATTATGATGCATATTATCGACCGGAGAATATCGTGATTGCGGCGGCAGGAAATTTGACGCATGAAGCATTAAAGACGATGCTTGAGGAGTCACTCTGTTTATCGCCGACTGTAACACATGAGACCGGACGTTGCCCGGCGCCGCTTTTTCAAAATGGAACCAGTTTTCATGAAAAAGCGATCGAGCAAACGCATATTTGTTTAAGCACGCCGGGATTGCCGCAAGGGTCGCCAGAAATTTATACGTTGCACATTTTGAATAACATTTTAGGCGGCGGCATCAGTTCGCGTCTTTTCCAAACAATCCGAGAAGAAATGGGACTGGCTTATTCGGTTTATTCGTATCAGACCAATTATAGCGACGCAGGCTTATTTGGCATTTATGCAGGTACGCGTCCCGAAAACGGTCAAGAAGTATTGCGTGTTATCAAAGCGACGCTCGAGGAACTGCGCACGAATGGCATTTCAAAATCTGAACTCTTAAAGGCGAAGGAGCAGTTAAAAGGAAATTTGCTTTTAGGCTTGGAAAGTTCAAGTAGCCGGATGTCACGTCTTGGAAAACTAGAAATCATAATGGGAAAATATGTGACGCTTGAAGAAGTCGTGAATAAAATTGACGCGGTTACTTGCGAGTCATTGCAAAAAATGATTAACGGACTATTTTGTGCCGGACAAATATGTTTAACCGTACTCGGGCCGCAGCGTGAAGGAGTGACCTATGAATTTACGGGGTTTTAAATTTATCGGCGCATACCAAGACCAAGGTCTTAAATTGCCGAAACGTAAGACGATGCGTAGTGCCGGCTACGATTTTTCCGCTGCAAAAACGGTAGAGTTGTTGCCGGGAAAAGTCACGCTCGTACCCACTGGAATCAAAGCTTATATGCAAAACGATGAATACCTTGGCATTCATATCCGTTCGGGTCTGGCTTTACGGCATATGTTGAGCTTAATCAACGGACAGGGCATCATCGACTGTGATTATTATGACAACCCGGATAATGAAGGGCATATCATGATTGCGATTGTTAACCATGGCACCGAGGCGGTTACGATTGAGGCGGGGACGAGAATTGCACAGGGCGTTTTTTATAAATATCTCTGTGTAGATCAGGAAGAGGAATCAGGAACGCAACGAATCGGCGGTTTTGGCAGTACCGGAGAATAAAGCGGCAAATATAAATGAGAAAACTTGACACCGCGCATGGAATTAGATAAAATATGTTTTAACTAAACATAAGACGCATCCTCGTAGGATGGAATAGAGGCGCGGAGCTCAATAGTACCTTCAGGGAGAGTGGAATCGAAGATCTGAGGAGAAAGGGTGCTTTGCCGAAGCAATGTATGGCCGAAATATATTGCTGGGCTTGTACTGAATAAGTATAAGACTGTCATTGAAAGCTTGCTTTCGGTGGAGTGCTATCTCATCTAAGACGTGGCAAACAGTTTGTTTGTTATTGCCTTAGCCGTTGTCTATTAGACACCTGATGAGATTTTGGACTCGTCGGGTGTTTTCTATTTTAAAAATAAGGGGTGTAGTGAAAATGATTAAAGTTGTGGTATGCGGCGCGTTGGGAAAGATGGGTCGTGAAGTGGTTAAAGCCGTTCAACAAGCCGATGGGCTTGTTTTGGCTGGTGCAGTCGACTTAAACGGAAAGGGACAAGACATTGGCGAATGCGCAGGACTTGGCTCAATTGGCATCACGGTTGACCGGGAGTTGGAAACTACGCTGAAACGCAATGCGGCCGATGTTGTCGTCGACTTTACTGTTCCGCAATCGGTGATGAATAATATCCGTACTGCGACAGCGCATAAGGTGTATCCGGTCGTCGGTACGACGGGATTGAGCGAAAACGACTTGAAGGAAATCGACGACTTGTGTCGTGCACAGGGGATAGCGGCTTTGATTGCACCGAACTTTGCCATCGGAGCCATTTTGCTGATGCAACTGGCCGAACAGGCGGTGCGTTTTTTTCCGCAGGTTGAAATCATCGAATTGCATCACGATCAAAAATTGGATGCGCCTTCGGGCACGGCGTTGCATACGGCTGAAAAACTGGCTGCTATCCGAGGTAAGTTGGCGCAGGGGCATCCCGATGAAGAGGAAAAGATTTCCGGTGCGCGCGGCGCTGATTATGAAGGAATACGGCTGCATAGCGTGCGTTTGCCTGGGTATGTCGCGCACGAAGAAGTTATCTTCGGTGGACTCGGACAAACGTTGACGATACGGCATGACTCAATTTCACGCGAATCATTTATGCCGGGCGTCGTTCTTGCTTGCAAAAGCATCATGCAATTTACAGGACTTGTCCATGGTTTAGATAAAATAATGGCGATAAGGGGCGAATAAGAATGAAAAAGTATAATGTAGCGATTGTCGGTGCGACGGGAGCGGTTGGTCAGGAGTTTCTCGAGCTGATCCAAGAGCGAAAATTTCCTTTTGCCGAATTGAAATTGTTGGCGTCCAAACGCTCGGCTGGCCGAAAAATCGATTTTATGGGCAAGACTTACACAGTAGAAGAAACAACCGACGATTCGTTTGCTGGCGTTGAGATCGCACTCTTCGCGGGCGGTTCAGCCAGTACTGTATTTGCACCGGCAGCCGTTCGTCATGGCGCGGTAGTCATCGACAACTCCAGTGCGTTTCGCATGGATCCGCAAGTCCCGTTGGTGGTGCCGGAAGTGAATCCGGAAGCGTTGCGCGAACATAAAGGCATTATTGCCAATCCAAACTGTTCGACGATCATTATGGTCATGGCGCTAAAACCATTGCACGATAGGGGGATTATCAAACGTGTTGTGGTTTCGACTTATCAGGCCGTGTCGGGGGCGGGCAAAGAAGGCATTGAGGAACTTGAGCAGCAAACGGCGGCAACGGTGCGAAAAGAAGCAGTCGAAGCAAAGATATTGCCTAGCGCTAGCCTGGATAAGCACTATCAAATTGCTTTCAATTTGATTCCGCAGATAGACGTTTTTCTCGAAAGTGGCTATACTAAAGAAGAAATGAAAATGGTAAACGAAACGCGTAAGATTTTAAATGAAAAAAATCTGGCCATCACTGCGACTACGATTCGAGTGCCGGTTTATCGCAGCCACTCAGAATCGGTGAATATTGAATTCGAAAAAGCGATCGAAGTGGAGGAAGCAAAGAAATTGCTGGCGGAATTTCCCGGCGTCGTAGTGCAGGATGATCCTGCAGAGATGGAATATCCAATGCCTCTTTTTACGTCCGGACGTGATGAAGTCTTTGTCGGGCGTATCCGCAAAGATGACTCGATTGCCAACGGACTCAATCTCTGGGTAGTCGGTGATCAAATTCGTAAAGGCGCCGCGCTTAATGCATTGCAGATTGCAGAATCGATGATTGAGCAAAAGTTGCTCTAATGTTTAAGTTGCAATTGTCGAAAAAATAGTCAAGGCATAAGATAGATCAATAACTAGAGGTGCTATATGGGAATCATTGTACAAAAATTTGGCGGTACGTCAGTCGCATCGCCTAAAGTACGCGACTTGGTGGTTGAAAAAGTGCGCAAAGCGCGTGAACAGGGCGCTTCACCGGTTGTTGTCGTTTCGGCGATGGGACGCCGCGGTGAATGCTATGCGACGGATACGTTGATTGATTTGGCCCGTTCAGCCAACCCGTCGATAGCCAGCCGTGAAATGGATCATATTATGTATTGCGGTGAGATGATTTCAGCTGTTATCATGGCGGGGACCTTGCAGGCACACGGTATGGATGCGGTGATGCTGACCGGCGGTCAAGCAGGCGTTATTACCGATGACAATTTCAATAATGCGCGAATTTTACGCGTAGAACCGGCGAGATTGTTATCTTTATTGAAGGCTGGAAAGGTTCCGGTGGTTTGCGGTTTTCAAGGGATAAGCGAAGATCACGAACTTACGACACTCGGACGGGGAGGCAGTGATACCAGCGCAGCAGCGCTCGGCGCAGCGCTTGATGCGGATATGGTAGAGATCTATACCGATGTTGACGGCATTATGACGGCTGATCCGCGAATTGTATGCAATGCGAAGATTCTTGATCAGATTAGTTATGGCGAAGTTTGCCAGTTGGCGCATCAAGGCGCGAAAGTGATTCATCCGCGTGCAGTGGAAATTGTTATGACGAAAAATATTCCTTTAGTGGTAAAGTCAACATTTTCCGATGCTCCAGGAACGTTGATCACGAATGTCGCACAACCGGATTCGGGCGGACGCCCGGTGACGGATCGGATTGCGACTGGCGTCGCATCCATCGGAAAAATTGCGCAAATTAAGGTTTCTTTGCCGGAAAACGCACCAGGCAATGCCAGTTTCTCCATTTTCAAAGCGATGGCGGATAATCAAATTAGTGTAGACCTGATCAACGTTCATCCAGGGCAGGTAATGTTTACTGTTGCGGAAGAGGTTGTGGGCAAGGCGGCTTGCAAAATTGGAGAATTAGGATATGAGGCAAGTTCGACGCTTGATTGTGCCAAGGTATCGGTTGTTGGCGGCGGCATCAATGGTGTGCCAGGCGTTATGGCGAACTTTATTCAAGCGCTAGCCAAGTATGAGATTGCTATTTTGCAAACCGTTGATTCTCATACCTCAATATCGGTCTTGGTGAAAAATGAGGATGTGCAAAAAGCCGTGACATCCTTGCATGAAACATTCAATTTAGCTGAATGATATTCGGAAAAGGGGTTTTTGGAATGCGAGATTTCGGTAGAGTTCTCACAGCGATGGTTACGCCGTTTACTCAATCAGGCGATGTGGATTATGCGGCGGCGGAAAAACTGGCGCTTCGTTTGCTGGAAAGGGGTTCTGATGGATTGGTCGTTGGCGGCAGTACGGGGGAAGCTGCCACACTGAGCAAAGAGGAAAAGTTGAAATTGTTCAAAGTGGTTTTGGACGCGGTTGGTGAGCGGGGTTGCGTTATCGCAGGGACTGGTTCCAACGATACACGCCAGTCGATCGAAATGACGCAGGCGGCAGAAGCGATCGGCGTGCATGGCGCGATGTTGGTTGGCCCTTATTATAATAAACCAACACAAGAAGGCTTTTATCAGCATTTCAAGGCGATCGCAGATAATTCGTCCTTACCGCTCTTATTGTATAATGTACCCGGACGAACGGCGTCCAATATTATGCCGTCTACGATTGCGCGATTGGCGAAACTGCCGAACATTAAAGCACTCAAAGAATCGAGCGGCAATTTGGAGCAGATTACGGAAATCAGAAGTTTGACGCCGCCGGAGTTTAAGATTTACAGTGGTGACGACAGCTTGACCTTGCCGATTCTTGCGGTTGGAGGCATCGGAATAATCAGTGTTGCGGCGCATGTTGTAGGACTACAGATCAAAGAGATGGTGCAGGCGTTTTTCCAAGGCGAAATAGAAAAGGCGCAGAGCATTAATTGCAAGCTCTTGCCGGTATTTAAGGCGATGTTTGTCTGTACGAATCCGATTCCGGTAAAAACGGCTGTCCATTGGCTTGGCGGCTGTGAGGAAGTATTTCGTTTGCCGCTGATCCAGGCGAATGAAACGGAAAAGGATGTCATCCGAAAAGCAATGCGGCAAGCCGGTTTGCTAAAATAAAGCGATAAGCCTCTGGGGCGACCCGGAGGCTTTTGATTTTTATTGCTAAATTGAGCATCCTAGAGTATAATTACTTCAACTGACAAAGTGCGGCCGGGTTTATTTTTTTTTGTTTGAGGGGCGGGCAAAAGTTTAATTCGGTGAATTTTATATAAATAATTGTGGAGGTGTAGTTTCATTTTGACCAAAAAACAACAAAAAATACAGATCATTCCTTTGGGCGGTCTTGGTGAAATCGGTAAAAACATGACCGTTGTTCGGTACGGGAATGAGATGATTGTTCTGGACTGCGGGTTGATGTTTCCCGAAGATGATATGCTTGGGATCGACCTGGTGATTCCGGATATTTCTTATTTGCTGGAAAATCGCGATATGGTTAAAGCCATCGTCTTGACGCATGGGCATGAGGATCATATCGGCGCATTGCCGTATGTGTTAAAACAATTGGATGTTCCGGTCTATGGAACACGGTTGACGCTGGGGATATTAGAGGGGCGTCTCAAAGAAAATCATGTGAACAACGCGAATCTGGTTGCGGTAAAACCGCGCGAGCAAGTACAGATAGGGCCGTTTAAAGTAGGGTTTATTCATGTCAGCCACAGCATTGCTGATGCAGTCGCATTATCAATTAAAACTCCGGTAGGAACTATTGTGCATACTGGAGATTTCAAGCTGGATCAGACTCCGGTTGATGGTAAGGTCACCGATTTTCATAAATTCGCAGAATTAGGCGATCAGGGCGTCTTGCTTTTAATGGCGGATAGTACAAATGCGGAACATCCGGGATATACGATGAGTGAGCGTTCTGTGGGAGAAACGTTTGATGAAGCCTTCAGCACCGCTCGCGGACGTGTTATTATCGCCAGTTTTTCCTCCAATATCCACCGAATTCAGCAGGCGATTGATACTGCCTGCCGCTGTAAGAGAAAGGTGGCAATTCTTGGCCGCAGCATGATCAATGTTGTCAGCATTGCGTTAGAACTCGGTTATATGAAGGTGCCGGAAGGTGTGCTGATTGATATTGATGAGATCAACACCTATCCACCTGAGTCTATCGTGATCATTACGACAGGCAGCCAGGGAGAACCAATGTCAGCCTTGACTAGGATGGCAATGTCCGACCATAAGAAAGTCGACATCGTGCCTGGTGATACTGTCGTCATTTCCGCCACGCCAATTCCGGGCAATGAAAAACTGGTTTCTCGCACGGTTGATCATTTATTGCGCTTGGGAGCAGAAGTGATTTATGAAAAAACTTCCGGCATACATGTCTCAGGCCACGCCAGTCAGGAAGAATTAAAACTGATGCATAATTTAGTGCGCCCGAAGTTTTTCATGCCGGTGCATGGCGAGTATCGTCATCTTATTAAGCATGCCAAGTTGGCTCAACAAATGGGGATGCATAAGGATAATATTTTCATAGGTGAAAACGGACAGGTGTTGGAATTTGGGCCGGATAAGGGTGCAGTTGCCGGCAAAGTGACGGCGGGCATTGTCATGGTTGACGGTCTAGGTGTCGGCGATGTGGGGAATATTGTTTTAAGGGATCGCCGACAGCTTTCGCAAGATGGAATTTTGATTGTGGTCATCACGATGGATAAACAGCAGGGCTGTGTGGTAACAGGACCGGACATTGTGTCTCGCGGTTTTGTTTATGTCAGAGAATCTGAAAAATTAATGGATGATGCGCGCGACAAGGTAAGGCAGGCATTAGAAAAGTTTGAAAACAACAATGTGACGGAATGGGCCGCCATCAAATCGGGCGTTCGAGATACATTGGGAAAATACTTATATGAGAAAACGCGTCGGCGGCCAATGATCCTGCCAATTATCATGGAAGTATAATCTGAAGATATACTGACGTTTTCCTTAAACAAAGGATTTTGTCGAATGTATGTAGAAGAGGACAGTGTTGTTCTGTCTTTTTCTACAATGCCGATTGATTGCGCGTGATGGTGAAGATATAGTGCATAAGATAATTACGATAGAAGATGCAGAACGACTTGTCTGTCCGGTGTATATTGATGTACGTTCGCCCGCGGAGTTTGCCGATGGGCATATTTTAGGAGCGATTAATGTACCGTTGCTTGAGAATGACGAGCGGGCTCTAATTGGCACAATATATGCAAAGCAAGGGCCGGACCGTGCAAAGGAAGTGGGCTTGTCAGTCGTATCGCCAAAGTTGCCGGAACTTATTCAAAGCATTAAACGGAATGCGCCAGAAGAGCGCCCTGTCGTCGTGTATTGTTGGCGCGGCGGCATGCGTTCAAAGTCGATGGTGGTCATGCTCGAATTGGCCGGGATTCATTCGCAGCAGTTGGAAGGCGGTTATAAGTCCTATCGTCGCAGAGTACTGACACGCTTGCAGGATTATGAGTTCAAACCGGAAATTTTTGTTTTGTGCGGTTCGACCGGTGCGGGAAAAACATTGCTTTTAAAAACGCTTTTGCGTAAAAATGTTCCGGTGATCGATTTGGAAGGATTGGCAAATCATCGTGGATCGGTGTTTGGCCAAGTTGGCTTGGGGCGACAGATTTCTGCACCACAGTTTGATGCATGTCTGTTAGAGGAACTTGATAAACTGAATCAAGAGCCGTTTGTGTTCGTGGAATGTGAAAGCAAACGAATTGGCAATATTTATTTGCCTGACGTTTTTTTCACTGCAATGAAGCGTGGCAAACGAATGCTTTTGGAAACAAGCCTTGAAGTTAGGATCGATCGTCTTATCAAGGAATATGAGGCGTTTTCCGTTGAACGGGCGGATGAAATTATTGCAAGCTTAGAGAGTTTGCAAAAGCGACTCGGTAAAAAGCAACTCGGGGAGTTAAAAGATCTGTTTGCACAAAAAAAGATGCGGGAATTTGTGCGCATTTTACTGATTAATTATTATGATCCTCTCTATGGCTATGAGGAAGCCAATAAAAATGATCAGTACTGTTTTGCGGCTAATGGTGATGATTTAGAGCAGGCCGCAAATGAAATCCGTGCTTTTTTGCGGAACCAGAAGCGAGGATGAGGGGGAACAAACCGTGGAAACTGTAGGGCAACAATTGCGGCGAGTGCGAGAAGAAAAAGGCCTAAGCATCAAGGATATTGAAGGGGAGACGAGTATCCGGGCGTTATACATTAAGGCGATTGAAGAAGATGACTATGCCACGGTTCCTGGTGAAGTCTATCTCAAAGGCTTTATCCGTAGCTATGCCAGCCATCTCGGGCTTAATCCGCAGGAAGCAATTGAGCTGTATCGTTCTGCCACGTCTCTTTCGACGGAGGCGATCGTGGAAAGCAAGGATACGGCGGTTTCGTTCGTTCAAGAAACAACTGTCTCGCAGAAAAATGAAGCGAAGCGTGAAAACAACGCTAACAGTAGCAGTGGCTTGTGGAAGTGGCTTGCGCTTGGTGTAATTGTCCTATTTGGTCTGGTTGGCGGCTTTTATTGGTGGCAGTCAACAGATACGCCTGCCGTATCACCCAAACAATCAACCGTTGCAGTGCCGACGAAAAATGTTGAAAAGCCGCAGAATACTGTGACAACAGCTGCGCCTGTTGTTGCGAAGAATAGCATTGCTATTGGCGCTAAATTCCAAGGGAACTGCTGGACTTCAGTAGCCGTGGACGGCAAAACGGTTTATGAGGGAATTCCTAAATCCGGCGAATCAATGTCATGGGAAGGACGCAAAGATGTCGTGATCAAGGCTGGAAATGCTGCAGCAATCGAGATCACAAAGAATGGTCAGCCTATTGGCAAACTTGGCAATGCGGGTGAAGTAGTCGAGAAGATTTTTTCGGTAAATAGTAGCAACTAGTACGAAAAAAGCCTTTATGGCTTTTTTCTGTTTGTCAGTCAGATGAGGCGGAATCGTATTTTCATCTTTTGAGACAGACGAAAGTTAGAAAGGACTTTAAGAGCGTATGAACGATTTATTTTTACCGATTTGCCAGGCGGATATGGAAAAACGCGGCTGGGATCGATTAGATTTTTTGATTATTAGTGGTGATGCTTATGTTGATCATCCCAGTTTTGGACCGGCTATCATCGGTCGTTGGTTAGAGAAATTAGGTTATCGTGTTGGTATTTTGGCACAACCGGATTGGCGAAGTACCGAGGCGTTTGCTGCGATGGGGAAACCACGTCTTGGCGTACTTGTTTCCGCAGGAAACCTTGATTCGATGCTGGCACATTATACAGCGGCCAAGCGATTACGCAGCGATGATCTATATTCACCCGGCGGCAAAGCCGGATATCGGCCGGATCGTGCGACGTTGGTCTACTGCAGTCGTATTCGAGAATTATGGAAGAACATTCCTTTGATTATCGGCGGCATTGAAGCGAGTTTGCGTCGTTTTGCGCATTTTGATTATTGGACGAATAAGGTACGACGTTCGATTTTGATCGATAGCCGCGCCGATCTACTTGTTTATGGCATGGGCGAACGTCAAATACAGGAAATTGCGGAACAGTTGGCGTCTGGAATCCGGCCAGGTAATATTTTTCAGGTTGCCGGGACTTGCTATCGGACGGAAACATTGGAAAATGTCTGGGACTATGTTGAAATTCCAGCGTTTGAAGAGGTTAAAGATGATCGAAAGGCTTTTGGTGAAGCGTTTCGCCTTCAATATGCGGAACAGGATCCAATGCGTGGTAAGCCTGTTGTGCAAAACCACGGTAAAGAATATCTGGTGCAAAATCCGCCTGCGATGCCGTTGATAACGGAAGAAATGGATGAAGTGTATGCATTGCCCTATCAGCGCACTTATCATCCGATTTATGAAGCAAAAGGCGGAATACCCGCGATTCAGGAAGTCAAATTCAGTTTGGTGAGTCAGCGGGGGTGTTATGGCGGTTGTGCCTTTTGTGCGTTGATTTCCCACCAGGGGCGCATCATTCAAAGTCGCAGCCATGAATCACTGCTCGCGGAAGCGCGGATGATTACAAAGTTGTCCGATTTTAAAGGATACCTCCATGACGTCGGCGGCCCTACTGCTAACTTCCGGCAACCCGCTTGCAAAAGTCAATTACAGCGCGGTACATGCCGTGGCAAGTCTTGCCTATCGCCGGTTCCCTGCGAAAAGTTGGAAGTCGATCATAGTGATTTTATTGCTTTGTTGCGCGAACTTCGCGCATTGCCTGGGATAAAAAAAGTGTTTGTCCGTTCGGGGTTCCGTTATGACTATCTGTTGCTCGACCCTAATAAGAAGGCAATTCTTAAGGAAATCTGCGAGCACCATGTCAGCGGCCAAATGAAAGTTGCGCCGGAACATATATCAGAGCAAGTAACGCGAATCATGGGAAAATCGCCCAAAGCGGCTTATCTTGAATTTGCGGCGCTGTATAAGGCAGTCAATGAAGAATTAAAGAAAAAGCAGTATTTAGTGCCGTATTTTATGTCTAGCCATCCAGGCGCCGGATTAAAGGATGCGATTGAATTAGCTGAATTTCTGCGTGATATTCAGTATCATCCGGAGCAGGTACAGGATTTTATTCCGACACCGGGCAGCCGGGCAACTTGCATGTACTATACTGGGGTTGACCCTTTGACCGGGGAGAGAGTATATGTTGCACGCACGCCGCAGGAGAAACGATTGCAACGGGCTTTGCTGCAGTATCGTGATCCTAAAAACCGGGAAATGGTTTATGAGGCTTTGATCAAAGGGAATCGACGTGATCTGATTGGCCAGGATCCTCTTTGTCTAATGCGACCGCCCAAATTACGTGAATATGTTGCAAAAGAGCCTCTGGAAGCAAAAAAAACTCGGCCGGGAACGGCGAAACGGCCAAAAGGAAAAGTAGAGAGAAACAACAAAACATCGGTTACGGGACGTAGCAGCAAGCCATCCCCTGCAACGAAGCATGCGCGCGATGGAAAGTTTGCTGAGTCGGAGAAAATTGAGAAGACGACTTGGAAATCTGCATTTACGGTGAAAAACCTACATCCTGCGAAAGCGTCTGCCACTGCGAAAGCGGAGCGCAGCGTGACGAAGCCAACTTTTCAGGGGAAAGCGGAGCGTGGTGGGAAGCCGGGCAGAAGCGGAAAGATAAAAAAAGGCTCGTCGAGAAAATGATTTTTTGAGCGAGGGGCTGCGCTTAGAAAAGACATGCATGTCTTTTCCCCGGAATGGTTTCGTAGGGCGCCTTGTAATCCGAGCGGAATTGTTGTTTGCTAAAGTATGAAGACGTGTTCTGGTGCTTGCACTGCAAGGCAAGAAGAGGTATAGTATATTTGCTTAAATTGTGAAAGAAGGGCTTGTCGTTGAACGTGAAGATAGCGAGAATCGTTTCGGTTGCGGTAATATTGCTCTTGCTGCTCGGCGGCGGCCTTCATGTTCTCACAGGCAAGAAGGAGCCGATTGAACCTGTTGCCATTGGTAAGGAAGCGGCAGCGGGCATCGTAGTGTATACGACGTTATCATCTGCTTTAATTGCGCCTCTAGCGCTCGAATATGAACGGAATTATGCGATTCCGTTGCAAATAAGACAAATGACGGAAAATGAATTAAAAGAGGCTCTTGCAGCACAGAAATTGGAAAAAGGCGCGTTGCTTATTGCTGATGCAGGATTCCTTGAAACACAAAAAGGATTTTTTACGCCACTGGTATCGGAACAGGGCGATATGCTGTTGGATCAGTTTCGTGAGAGTGATGGTTTGTGGACAGGACTTTGGTTTGACCCGGTCGTGTTTGCCGTGAATCGCGAGTCATTATTACCTAAACCGGAACAATGGGACGAGTTGGAACGCAAGGATGCGACGTTTCGCCTAGGAATTGCCGACTTTCTCCTGTCTGACAATATGGCTTTGCCGTTTTATTATACGGTTGCTCAACAAGGGGAAGAAAGAGCTCTTGAGTATTGGTTGCGTATTCATCCACGTGTTACCCAATATGCTAAATTTCCGTCAACGCCGGTAAGGATGGTTGGTTTGGGAGAAGCGGATCTTGCCGTCGTCATGCAAAGTGAGGCGCTTCGTTATCTGCAGGATGGATTTCCAATCAATATCATTTATCCCCAACCGTCGACGCCGTATATGCTTTTGGGTGTTGGCATCTTACAGGATCCGGACGAGTTGCACCGCAAGAAGGCGGCGAGTTTTATCGAATGGTTAATGCTCGACACACCGCAATATTTGTTGGAGCAGAATCGAACATTCTGGATTTCGGTACATCCGGATACGCTGCAATACCGGCGCTATGCCTCACGCATCGATCTGGCCGAAATCAAAATGCCGGAGCTTGAAACAAAAAAACGATTATTGGATAATTGGGTGCGTAAAGTGAGACTGGGTAATAAATAAGAGGAGGCGCATCTAAGACTGGAGGGTATCTGTATCTATGTTGAAAGCGGGATTTATTAGTCTTGGTTGTGCGAAAAACTTGGTGGATACGGAAGTCATGTTGGGACTTTTGCGCCAAAAGGGTTTTGAAATCATTGATCAGCCAGAAGTGGCAGATCTTTTAATCGTTAACACTTGCAGCTTTATTTCTTCTGCCAAAGAGGAATCGATCGATACGATTTTACAGATGGCAGCATATAAGAAAACAGGGAAATGTCGCAGCTTGATTGTCGCAGGTTGCCTGGGACAGCGTTATCCGGAAGAATTGTTGGCAGAACTGCCGGAAGTTGATGCGATTCTTGGTACCGGCGCTTGGCATCGAATTAATGAAGCTGTTGAGGCTACCTTGGAAAACGGGCGCCGCGTCGTATTTGCCGATGCGGATAAGACCTTATATGATGAAACGACGCCACGAGTAACTACGACTCCTTTTTATAGTGCCTATGTGAAAGTAGCCGAAGGTTGCGATAATTGCTGCTCCTATTGCGTAATTCCCTTAGTGCGAGGGGGATTTCGCAGTCGCCCGATGGATTCCATCGTTGCGGAAGTGAAACAGTTGGTTGAACGCGGCGTTAAAGAAGTCAATTTGATCGCTCAAGATACTACGAGCTATGGGAAAGATAATTCGGACGAGGGCCCACAACTCGTTGCTTTATTGAAACGATTAGTTCTGATTGAAGGCCTACAGTGGATTCGTCTACTGTATTGCTATCCCAGTCACTTTAGTGACGAATTAATTGAGTTGATCGCGCAAGAAGACAAAATATGCAAATACATTGATCTGCCGTTGCAGCACAGTCATGATGGAGTTTTGCGGGCGATGAACCGACGTGATAATCGTGCTAGCGTTGTTGCGTTGCTGGATAAACTGCGCAAGCGAATTCCAGGTTTGGCGCTTAGGACGACGTTTATCGTCGGTTTTCCTGGCGAAACAGAGGAACAGTTTAATGACCTTCATGCCTTTATTGCCGAACAGCGATTTGACCGAGTGGGTATTTTTACATATTCTCAGGAAGAGGGAACGGTCGCCGGGGATATGGAAGAACAGATTGCTGAAGAAGTTAAACAGGAAAGATATCATCAACTCATGGCATTGCAAAGCAAGATTTCCGAAGAGTTGAACCAAGCCTTAGAAGGCGGCGTAATGGATGTGTTGATTGAAGCGGTTGATCAGGAAAAAGAAGAAACTTTGGCCATGGGGCGCTCCTACCGTGAAGCGCCAGAGGTCGATGGCATGATCTATGTGGAAGGCGCTGGTGATGCAAAACCGGGCGATGTCGTCAAGGTTCGAATCTTACAAGGCTTTACTTATGACGTTGTAGGTGAACGGCTGGCGTAAATGAGCGGTTTTTTGCCGCAGCAGGAGGGGTGAACGATGATCGTCGAGATTGTATCTACCGGAACAGAATTGTTGCTTGGACATATCGTAAATACCAATGTCGCTTTTCTTTCCCGGCAGCTTAATAATTGCGGCTTTGACGTATTGTACCAGTCCACTGTGGGCGACAACCGGGAGCGGATGCGCAATATACTGAAAATCGCACTGAAGCGAGCCGATATCATTATCACCTCAGGCGGTCTCGGCCCTACACAGGGTGATATTACGAAAGAGGTCATTGCGGAATTATGTCAGAGACCTTTAGAACTTCATCAAGCGAGTCTAAAGCGAATCGAAGATTATTTTGTCAAGCGCGGCACGCCGATGGCTGAAAGCAATCGGCGACAGGCGATGCTGCCTAAAGGCAGCGTCGCATTGCCGAATGATGTCGGTACTGCTCCCGGCGTCGTTTTGGAACAGGATGGCAAATGGATTGTTAGCCTGCCGGGGCCGCCGCATGAGTTGGAACACATGTTTCACCATCAGCTGGCACCGTTTCTTAGCAGGAATTTTGACAACCAGGGGCATATCATATCGCACATTTTCCACACTTACGGCATTGGCGAATCGTTGCTCGAAGAAAAAATGATGGATTTGATTCTTGAGCAAGACAATCCTACGCTGGCGTTATTGGCACAATCGGGCGAAATTATTATCCGCTTGACTGCAAAGGCGGCAACTGAAGAAGAGGCGAAAAGCAAACTGTGTGCCGCTGAAAAACAACTTCGTGAACGCATTGATCCATACATATGGGGCTGCGACGAGGAATCGGTAGAAGAAGTTGTTGCAGCGTTGTTAAAAAAGACAGGTTCGACGATTGCGTTTGCAGAATCATGCACCGGTGGGTTGACCAGCCATCTCCTAACGAACATAGCAGGCAGTTCTGCGTATTTGAAAGGAAGCTTGGTTTGTTACAGTGAGGAGAGTAAGGTTCAGCATCTGGCGGTTGAATCGAATGTAATTAAGACGAAGGGCATAGTCAGCCAAGAGGTGGCAAGGCAGATGGCAATCGGCGTTACCAAGATGTTTAACACCGAGTTCGGCGTGGGCATTACTGGTTGGGCCGGACCGGCAAATGAGAGTGAAACGGCAGATAAAATCGGCACAGTTTCGATTGCGGTTACGAATTCTCAAGCTCAAATGCTAAGCGAAACATTTTCTTTCCGTGGCGACCGCATGGAAGTGAAAACAAGGGCGGCAAAAGCTGCTTTGCATTTAATTAGACAATTTATTAAGCAAAAAAAATATAACTAATAGGAGGATTTATCATTTTGACAAATCAACAACAAGAAAAACAACTGTTCGGTAACATTTCCCTAAGTAAAAAGGTCATCGGGGCATTGGCAGCCATGGGATTTGAAGAGCCGTCTCCGATCCAAAGCCAAACCATTCCACAAGTGCTTGCGGGGTGCGATTTGATCGGTCAGGCACAAACCGGTACTGGTAAAACGGCGGCATTTGGTATTCCAATTGTGGAAAAACTGAATTCGGAGAAAAAATATGTCCAAGCGCTGATTTTGACTCCGACGCGTGAATTGGCTATTCAGGTTTCAGAAGAAATATCCAAGATTGGTGCATTGAAGCGTATCAGGGCTGTGCCGGTTTATGGCGGACAGCCGATTGACCGTCAAATTCGTGCAATCAAAGCCGGCGCGCAAGTCGTCATCGCAACGCCGGGGCGTTTGCTTGACCACATCCGTCGTCGTACGATCAATTTTTCACATCTGACAATGGCCGTACTCGATGAATCCGATGAAATGATGGACATGGGATTTATCGATGATGTCGGAGAAATCCTTGGCGCGTTACCGCAGCCGCGACAAACGCTACTTTTTTCTGCGACGATGCCGCGCGAAATCTTGGAGTTGGCCAACAAGTTTATGGACAACCCGGTTACTGTGGCGATTAGCCGCGAAAGAGTCACTGTTCCCTCCATCGAGCAATACTACTACGAATTGAATGATAAAACGGAAGGCCTGTGTCGTGTACTTGATACCGAAGACACTGGCAAGACGATTATTTTTTCGCGCACGAAGAAAGGCGCGGACGAATTAGCAATGGCGCTTAAAATGCGTGGTTATGCTGCGGAAGCGTTGCATGGTGATTTGAGCCAAAGTCAACGTGATCGTGTTATGAAAAATTTCCGTTCAGGAAAACTTGAAATTCTTGTTGCAACAGATGTTGCGGCTCGCGGCATCGATGTTGACGACATCACGCATGTATTCAACTACGATATCCCACAGGATCAAGAATCCTATGTCCATCGTATCGGCCGTACTGGCCGTGCCGGGCGCAAAGGCATTGCAATCACGTTCATCACACCGAAAGAATTTAAACAATTGAAGTTGATCGAGCGTTTCGTGAAGACCCGTATCTTCCGCCGTGCGCTGCCGACTCCGGCTGACGCGCTAGAGCGCCAAAATGATTTCCTGAAACAGCAGTTGCGTAGAGCAATCGAATTGGGTTTTGCCGATATTTACAGTGAAATCGCTGCTGAATTGGCACAGGACTTTGACCCGGTTCAATTGGCCGCAGCTGCACTGAAACTTTCCTATGAAGGATTTGCAGCGCCTGAACAAAAACAGCGCGAAGAAGAAGGGCATGATTTCAGCAATACCGGTGCGCGGGCAGGTATGGTCCGTTTGTTCATCAACATTGGTCGTGCGCAAAATATCCGTTCGGAAGATTTGGTCAAACGCATCGCGGAAGAAGCGGACATCAAAGGTGCTGATATCGGCATGATCCGTATTTATGATAAGTTTACTTTTGTAGAAGTGCCGCAGGAAGTAGGCGAACGCGTTTGGTCCGTCATGCATCGCAATACGGTCAAAGGCTATAAGATCAATGTTGAACCGGCTCGAGCGAGACAATAATAATAGACGTGCTACCTTGACAATACGAACAAATGTTTGTAGAATGAGAGTGTGAGATTTGACAAGGGGGCTACTGGGAAAATGGATAAATTAAAAGCTTTGGAAATGGCGATGCGCCAGATAGAAAAGGATTTTGGCAAAGGTTCGATCATGAAACTAGGCGAAGCGGCCGCGAAAATGAATGTCGAGGTGATTCCGACTGGAGCGTTGTCGCTAGATATTGCCTTAGGCGTCGGCGGAATCCCACGCGGTCGCGCCGTGGAAATTTACGGCCCGGAATCTTCCGGTAAGACGACGGTGGCGTTGCATGTGATTGCCGAAGCGCAAAAAGCAGGCGGCTTGGCCGCGTTTATCGATGCTGAACATGCACTCGACCCAGCTTATGCCAGACGCCTTGGTGTCGATATTGACAATCTTTTAATATCCCAACCGGATCATGGTGAGCAGGCGCTCGAAATCGCTGATGCGCTTGTGCGCAGCGGCGCGATCGACGTGATTGTCATTGACTCGGTAGCCGCACTTGTTCCCAAAGCGGAAATCGAAGGGGATATGGGCGATTCCCACGTCGGACTGCATGCGCGATTGATGTCTCAGGCGCTGCGCAAATTGACGGGCATCATCAGCAAATCTCGGACGACGGCTATTTTTATCAATCAGATTCGTGAAAAGGTCGGCGTTATGTTTGGCAATCCGGAAACGACGACCGGCGGTCGGGCTCTCAAGTTCTATTCCTCCGTTCGTTTAGAGGTTCGTCGTACGGAAAGCATCAAACAAGGCAATGATGTGGTTGGCAACCGGACTAAGGTAAAGGTTGTAAAAAATAAAGTGGCTCCGCCATTTCGCCAGGCTGAATTCGACATTATGTATGGCCAAGGGATTTCGCATGAAGGGTCGCTGGTTGATTTAGGAACCGATGCCGAAATCATAAACAAGAGTGGCGCTTGGTACTCATACAATGATCAGCGAATGGGACAAGGGCGTGAAAACGTAAAAGACTTTTTACGTCAGAATCCGGAAGTTGCCAAAGAAATTGAGGCTAAGATTCGTGAGTCGCTGATCGTCGGACCTGCACAAGTTGTGCCTAGCGAAGCGGTTGATGATGAAGTCGATCTCGCGGAATAGTTGTTGGAGCGTAGCGGTTGCTTTACTGGCGAGGCGTGCTTGCAGCAATTGGGAAGTCCTTCAATATCTCAAGAAGCGCGAATATGAAGCCGAAGAGATTGCGAGCGTGATTAATCGATTGCAAGAGTATAAGTATCTTGATGATGAGGAATTTGCTTGGCAGTTGGCTCGAAAATACAGCGGACGTTATGGTTGGCAGTATGTTGTTATGAAGCTTCGCCAAAGAGGCGTTGATGATTCTGGAATTTTGCAACGCTTACGTGATAAAGTCGATGAAAATGTCGAAATAGAAAGCGCACGTCAGGTTATTAAAAAAAATGAGAAGAGATGCTTAGTTGCAGGTGTTTTTGCTTGGCAAAAAGCGGCACGGTTGCTGCAAAATCGAGGATATTCAATGGCAGTCATACGGAGAACATTACATAGTATTCCTGAGGCAGATCTTGATTAGCATTAGCTAAGCAGGGTCTGCTTTTCCTTTGAGTTGACAATAATTTAGGACAACTTGACACTCTATTGAAAAACATTTACAATTGTAGTAGTAAAAGATACGTTTAAATATCACTATGATTAATTTTGCAAATGGTGTAACAGCAAGTGAGATTAGCTGTTAGTGGAAAAATTTGAAACAAGAATGTAAGGAGGTGTGGTGCTATAGACCTCGAGACAATTGTGACAGCGGCTGCCGTTGGGGCCGTTGGCGCTGGTACCGGGTATTGGATTCGGAAACGGATTGCAGAAGCCAAGATTGTATCAGCGGAAGAAGCGGCGAAGAAAATTATGATGGAATCAGAGCGGGCTAGTGAAGCTAAGAAAAAAGAAGCTCTGGTAGAGGCTAAGGAAGAAATCCACAGATTGCGCAGTGAGGTAGAACGCGAAACGAAAGAACGTCGTTCGGAGCTGCAGCGTCAAGAGCGCCGATTGGTGCAAAAAGAGGAAAACCTTGATCGGAAAATGGATTCTCTTGAAAAGAAGGAAGAAACTCTTGCGTATAAAGAGAGTGAGTTGGATAAAAATCAGGAAAAGGTTGATGAATTATACGCCAAACAGTTGGCGGAGCTTGAACGTTTATCCAGTTTGACGTCAGAAGAAGCGCGAAATTTACTCTTGGCTAATGCCAAAGAAGAGATCAAGCACGAGATGGCGATCATGATTAAGGATTTAGAGCAACAGGCCAAAGAAGATGCGGACAAGAAGGCGCGCGAAGTTATTTCGCTGGCGATACAAAGAGTTGCTGCCGACCATGTTGCAGAAACAACTGTTTCAGTTGTAAATCTGCCGAATGATGAAATGAAAGGCAGAATCATTGGACGCGAAGGACGCAACATTCGTACATTGGAAACGTTGACCGGCATTGACTTAATCATTGATGATACTCCTGAAGCCGTTATTTTATCAGGCTTTGATCCGGTGCGCAGAGAAGTTGCGCGCGTTGCTTTAGAGAAATTGATTGCCGACGGCCGTATTCATCCTGCTCGTATTGAAGAAATGGTTGAAAAGGCACAGAAGGAAGTCGAACAAAAAATTAAAGAAGCTGGCGAGCAAGCCACATTTGAAACCGGCGTACATGGTTTGCATCCAGAAGTGATTCGTCTGCTGGGGCGCTTGAAATATCGCACTAGCTATGGTCAAAATGTCCTGAAACATTCAGTTGAAGTTGCTCATTTATCAGGCGTAATGGCAGCTGAACTGGGCGTCGACATTATGTTGGCCAAGCGTGCAGGCTTGCTGCATGACCTTGGCAAAGCGGTTGACCATGAAATGGAAGGCCCACATGTTACATTGGGGGCTGACTTAGCGAAGAAATACCGCGAATCGGCCGAAGTGGTCAATGCAATTGGCGCACATCATGGCGATGAAGAACCGAAGACTGTTCAAGCGGTTCTGGTTGCTGCGGCGGATGCTATTTCAGCGGCGCGTCCGGGTGCACGCAGAGAAAGCCTTGAGAGTTACTTGAAGCGATTGACTCGTCTGGAGGAAATTGCAGAATCTTTTGAAGGCGTTGAAAAATGTTTTGCCATTCAAGCGGGACGTGAAGTTCGCATCATGGTAAAGCCGGATAAGATTGACGATGACACGGCTACGTTGATGGCGCGTGACATTGTAAAGAAAATTGAAAATGAACTGGAATACCCAGGTCAAATTAAAGTGACAGTGATTCGCGAGACGCGTGCTGTTGATTACGCTAAATAATTGTAGGAAAACGACCTCAAGTGAGCGAGGTCGTTTTCCTCTTTCACTTTGGGAATAACAGAGGTGATTTGATGCCTTCATACATGCAAAACGATGAATTTGCTTCGGATGGGGTGAATTTGTTAGTGTCTTTGCTAGTCCGTTATCCGGAAATTGCAAGTCTGGCTTTTGAACCACGGCGAAATTCGATAACGATGAAATTTCTTTTTCTACAGTTGGCCGACGAGGAAATGTTGCGTGTGAATTTCTTAGAAGAATCATTGGCTGCGTTTTATGAACTGGTGAAAGTTCGACCGCTGCTCTGCAACATCCAGCTTGAATTCGAGGGGAAGCTAACCGTTCTGAACGTGGAACGTGATGTTGCAACAATTAGTAAAAGTGAAATTGTTTTGCTGGTTACGATTTTGCGTGAACAGATTCAAGGCCTGTTAGTCTCGGATATCGTAGAACAGCAGCTTGAAGAAGCAGGGTTTCATGAAGAATTAATTGAGAATATGTTGAACAGCATCAAGAGCAACTATGGAGGTCAGGGACTGATTGGAATTCGCGAAGAAGGTCGGGTGCTGGTTTTTAATAAATAAATGATCAGGTGATATGGAATGAATATATTATTTATTGGGGATATTATCGGTAATCCAGGGCGCAGGGCTGTAGCTGCGTTGCTGCCGGAGCTGCGCCGAGAAATTTCGCTTGATTTTATTATAGCGAATGGCGAAAATTCGGCAGGAGGCGTAGGCATTACCAAACCGGTATTTGATGAATTGCGTTCTTATGGAATCGATGTGGTCACGACGGGCAATCATATTTGGGATAAGCGGGAAATCATTCCTTCGATGGAGACAGAAACACGTCTTTTGCGTCCGGCTAATTATCCTCCGGGCACACCGGGGCGCGGTTGGGAAAGGTATGCCTGCGGTTCTTTGACGATCGGCGTTGTCAATCTGGCGGGGCGTGTTTATATGCCGCCAGTCGATTGTCCTTTTCGTCAGGCCGACTTGATCATGGCTGATTTGTCTGACTGCGATCTGATTTTTGTTGATTTTCATGCCGAAGCAACTTCGGAAAAAATTGCGTTAGCCTGGCATCTTGCTGGTCGGGCTACTGCGGTAATCGGAACGCATACCCATGTACAAACGGCAGATGAACGTATTCTTCCCGGCGGCACGGCCTACATGACCGATGCTGGAATGGTCGGAGCGCGGGATTCTGTGCTTGGCGTCAAATCGGAAGCCGTGTTGAGGAAATTTTTGACAGGTATGCCGACGCGTTTCGAAGTAGCAGATGGTTTGGTGAGCTTTAATGCGGTACTGTTGGAGTTTGATCTGCAACGCAAAACGATAAGTGGAATCAAACGTGTGAATAGAGAAGTGAATACTTAATATTAAAAATATTTAAAACATTAACAGGGATTTTTTGGGTCTATCCCGAATAAACTGACACTATAGGCTTGATAGGCTTGAGTCTTCATCTTTATTGCTTTGCAACAATTAAAGGAGGGCACATGAAAACATGGAAGTCTTAAAAGTGTCAGCAAAATCAAATCCAAATTCTGTAGCAGGGGCATTAGCGGGAGTTTTGCGTGAGCGCGGCGGCGCCGAGATGCAAGCCATCGGTGCAGGCGCTCTCAATCAGGCGGTAAAGGCCGTCGCCATTGCCAGGGGATTCGTTGCTCCACACGGGGTGGATTTGATCTGTATCCCGGCATTTACTGACATTGTGATTGACGGCGAAGATCGAACGGCAATGAAATTAATTGTTCAGCCGAGGTAAGACGAAAATAACCTGTTCACTGAACAGGTTTTTTTTATAAAGATTTTTGAAGCTATGTTGAAATTGGGGAGGGTAATATGATTATAGTAACGATAGAAGTTGAACGGCAAGTAAAAGAGGCTGAATGCCTCGTGGCATTATTAACGAAAAAGCTAACAGTAACGCTTGAATTGCCGGGAGTACTAAAAGAAGATGAGCGGCTTTATAAGTATGGCGAAACGACTTTTTTTTATTATGAGAGCGAAGGTCAGATGCGCAAGTCGATGCTTGTTGGCTTGGATAAAGGGACTGCAGCATTGTCGAACGAAGAATTACGTTGTTGTGGCGGTAAATTGGCTCATGCACTAAAAACGCAACAGGTGGCGCAAGCAATCTGTCCGTTGCAGGCAGTTGGCACCATCAACGAGGGGAAAGAGAATGCATTTCAGAGTTTCTTCGAAGGCGTGCTGCTGGGAGATTATGAGTATGACCGTTATAAGACGAAGCAGAAGAGTCTACTAGTAACGACGCTTGTCATGACGGTTTTTCCAAGTGATCTGAGCATGGTTAAAACGGCGCTAGATCGCGCAGGCGTCATTGTGGATAGTGTAAAGTGGGCACGCGATCTTGCGAATGCGCCGGGAAACGATTTGTTGCCGCTGCAGATGGGGAAGGCGGCTCTTGAGCGTTTCAAGAATGGTGTTGTGGAAGCCGAACTGTTAAAGGAAGATGATTTGAAAAGGGAGAAAATGGGCGGTATTTTGGCAGTCGGACAGGGTAGTAAAAATCCTTCCTGTATGATTATCTTACGCTATCAGGGCAATCCAGCTACAAGCGAAGTTTTAGCTTTAATTGGCAAAGGAGTCACGTTTGATAGTGGTGGTTTGTCGCTTAAACCAGGCGAAAATATGGGAGCGATGAAAGGCGATATGGCTGGCGGTGCTGTGGTGCTTGGCGCGCTTGAAGCAATTGCAAGGCTGGAATTAAAATGCAACGTCGTAGCATTGATTCCTTGCGCCGAAAATATGCCTTCCGGCAATGCGTTCCGACCGGGCGATATCGTGACGGCCATGGACGGCACGACGATTGAAATTATCAATACCGATGCCGAAGGACGCCTGTTGTTAGCAGACGCAATCAGCTATGCACAGCGTCTTGGTGCGACAAAAATAGTAGACATTGCGACGCTAACCGGTGCCTGTATGGTTGCGCTTGGAAAAGTGGCGGCAGGTGTGGTTGGCAATGAACCGGCTTGGGCGGAGAGGCTACTGCGTGCTGCCGAGACAAGTGGTGAAAAAATGTGGCAGTTTCCTTGTTATGAAGAATATGGCGAAATGATTAAGAGTCCGATTGCAGATTTAAAGAACACTGGCGGCCGCTGGGGGGGAGCAATCACGGCAGGCGTGTTCCTCAAACACTTTGCCAAGGAAATTCCTTGGGTACATATTGATATTGCCGGCCTTGAAATGAGTGATAAGCAATCCGCTTACTGTGTTAAAGGTGCAACCGGGTTTGGTACGCGGACTCTGATTCAACTGGTAAAGGATATGGAATGCTCATGCTAGTAGACCTGCATATTCACACAACGGCTTCGGATGGTCGATTGTCACCTCGCGTAGTTGTTGACCAGGCGAAAAAATGCGGCATTGGCTGTATTGCGATCACTGATCATGATACGCTCGCCGGATATCTGTCTCTTGAGAGAAGCGGACAATCGGATGTCACGATTATTCCTGGGATAGAATTCAGCACGGACTTACCCAAGCATGAGGTGCATATCTTAGGTTACGGCATTAATAGTAAAGATGCAGAATTATGCCGCTATATAGAGCTGCTGGCGGAGTCGCGGCGGAGGCGTGTAGCGAAAATGATTGCCAAACTGCAGAAGCTCTCCTTTGAGATCGAAGAAGTCGATGTAGCCAGATGTGCCGGCAAGGCGATTTCGCTCGGACGCCCGCACGTGGCGCAAGCCTTGGTTGACAAAGGGTATTTCGCATCTTCGCATGAGGCGTTTGAAGCTGTGTTAGGCAAAAATAAGTCGGCCTATGTGCCACATTACAAGCTAACGCCGCAGGAAGTAATCGCCTTGATTAAAAATTCGGGCGGCGTACCGGTTTTGGCGCATCCAGGTCTGGTGGGGTGTGATACGGTGGTGATGCAACTGATTCGTGATGGGATAAAAGGCTTGGAAGTCTATCATCCGAAACACAGCCGGATGGAATCAGAACATTATCTGGAATTGGCAGAGCAATACGGACTGATTGTCAGTGGCGGTTCAGATTATCATGCAATTCCCGGGCGTTATCCGGAGACTTTGGGAGAATTTAGGATTGAAAAGGCATGGCTACGCAGATTTCCTTGGTAGCAATCGTTTTTGTTGGCAAACGCTATTGACAAGGATCAGAAACGACCGTAATGTTTATATATAAGATGACGGTGCAGGAGAATCAATATGGATGTCATAGCCCTTGTTGGACCCAGCGGGACTGGAAAGAGCCATCGTGCACTGATTGTGGCGCATGAACATAAGGTGGACACAATCATTGATGATGGACTTTTGATTAAGGATAGTAAAATAGTCGCGGGAAAATCTGCCAAAAAAGAACCAAGCAAGATTATGGCGGTGCGACGTGCTATTTTCATGGAAGAGGAACATGCGCGCGAAGTGCGTGAAGCCATCAAGGAAGTCACGCCGGAGAGAATTCTGATTCTTGGGACATCGGACAATATGGTAGGTAAAATTGCACAAATTCTCGAGTTACCTGAAATCAGCCACATTGTTAGGATTGAGGAGATTGCAACTCCGGCTGAAATTGCTAAGGCGCGGGAAAGTCGGTTAAAAGAAGGCAAGCATATTATTCCAGTACCGACAATCGAATTGAAGCCTCATTTTTCTGGATATCTAATCGACCCCCTCGATATTTTCTTTAAGAAATCGAAGGCGTCGCGACGCAAGCTGGGTGAAAAATCGATTGTGCGTCCGACCTTCAGTTATTATGGAAAACTGCTAATCTCTGATTCAGCGATTGCCCGGATCGTAGACCACGTGGCAACCAGTGAAGCGGGGCTTACTCGGACCAGTCATATTGTCATCAAATATTCGCGCGAAAGGGAAAAAGGAATCTCGATTACTCTGGAAATCACAATTCGCTACGGTAATGCGATTTGGGACGTCGCGCAACGGGCGCAGCAGAGGATTAAGAAAATGGTAGAGCAAATGACAGGCATGGTGGTTAGAGAAGTCAATATTGCTGTCAAACGTTTGAGTACAGAGTAGGAAAAGAGGATGAAAACCGTTATGCAACAGCGAATACTATTTTCTGGTTATGCAAAATTGCCGACGGGAATTACCGCCAGCGAAATATCAAGCGTGGTTGGAGTAATGGCTGTGATTGATGTCGAAAAAGGAATCATCATCGAAGCGGATTGTACCCTGGCCACTGAGCTGGCGCGCCGCCATGTAGCCGAGGCAATTGGAGGCTATTCGTTGCAGGAAGGAATTGAACCGTTGGTACAGGTTATTGAGCGAATTTATCAGGGAAATGCTAAACGTGCAATTATCACTGCGTTGCGCATTATCCACGACAAATACCGTAGCTTTCTGGAAGATCAGTTTGCTGCGCTGGAAGTGCCGGCGCTGCCAGTTAAATAAGAAAATTTACTTCTGGCAAGAACTGAAAAGGAAGAGGGCGTGTTTTTTCGCTAGTCTTTAAGATAAAAACAGGATATCCTCTGATTCTAATAAACCAAGCTTTGGAAGGGGCTTGGTTTATGCGCGTTATACCTGTATAATATACTGGATAATAACTATTAATAATAAAAATTTAGGAGTGCTTATATAAATGACGGAATCTAGTGTGAAGAAGTATCTCAACATTACTTACGGCTGTCAGATGAACGAAAACGACTCGGAGCGCTTGAGCGGCCAGCTTAGGACGCTTGGCTATGAGGCGACGGAGGGTTTGGATGAGGCCGATGTCGTGATCATCAATACCTGCTGCGTCAGAGAAAGCGCGGAAAAGAAGATTTACGGCAAAATTGGCGAGCTGAAGCGCTATAAGACGCTCAATCCGAACCTGCTGGTTATTGTCGCCGGCTGCATGGCGCAGAAGGATCGGGAGAAGCTGTTTAAAAAGGCGCCGCATATCGACGTCGTGCTGGGAACGTACAATACGCATACGCTGATCGAGGTCGTGCGCGAATGGCAGGAAAACCGCGCACCGATCCTAGCGGTTTGGGAGCAGGCGGAACAGATGACGGCCGATGTGCCGTCTGTGCGCAAGAGCTCAATCGTCGCCTGGGTACCGATCATGTATGGATGCAATAATTTTTGCACTTATTGCATCGTTCCGTATGTGCGCGGGCGGGAACGCAGCCGCAGCAAGGACGAAATCGTCGCGGAAATCCGCCAGCTGGGCCGGGACGGGTTCAAGGAGATCACGTTGCTTGGTCAAAACGTCAACTCCTACGGCAAGGATCTCGGCGTCGGCAATTCGTTCGCCGATCTGTTGGCCGCGGTCGACGAGGTGGAAGAAATCGAACGCGTTCGCTATATGACTTCGCATCCGCGCGACATGAATGAAGACGTCGTCAAGGTCATCGCGAACAGTAAGCGAATATGCCGCCAGTTCCATCTGCCGGTGCAGGCGGGCAGCAATGACGTGTTGAAGCGGATGAACCGCGGCTACAGCCGCGAAGATTATCTGGAGCTGGTTTCGATCATCCGGCGTTATCTGCCGGAAGCGACGCTCAGCACCGACGTCATCGTCGGCTTCCCTGGTGAGACGGACGAAGATTTTTCTGAAACGCTGCGCCTGTTCCGCGAAGTCGAGTTTGACGCGGCGTACACGTTCATTTTCTCCTGCCGTTCGGGAACGCCGGCGGCCACGATGCCCGATCAGGTTCCGCTCGCGCTGAAGAAGGCCCGCTTACAGCAGCTGATGGATCTTCAGAATGAAATCAGTTTGAAGCGCAATCGATTGTTGGAGGGAAAAACGGTAGCGGTGATGGTTGAAGGTGAGAGTAAAAATGATGCGAGCCGTCTCGTCGGCCGGACTGACGGCAACAAGCTCGTGCTTTGGAAACGCGACGGCAGTGAAGTAATTGGACAATGCATCGACATTGAGATTGAAAAGGCGCAGACATGGCTGCTCAAAGGGCGGGTAAAACGTTGACAGGAGAGACTGCATATGACCGTAAAATACACACCGATGCTGGAACAATACCTGGAAGTCAAACGCCAGCATGTTGATGAAATACTATTCTTTCGCCTCGGCGATTTCTATGAAATGTTTTTTGAAGATGCCAAACTGGCTTCGCGTGAACTCGAAATCACTCTGACGGCGCGCGACGGAGGACAGACGGAAAAGATCCCTATGTGCGGCATCCCGTATCATTCGGCGGATAACTATGTTGCAAAACTGATCCAAAAAGGCTTCAAAGTCGCGATCTGCGAACAAGTCGAGGATCCCAAGCAAGTTAAGGGGATCGTGCGGCGCGAAGTTGTGCGGATCATTACTCCCGGTACGGTCATTTCGGATTCGCTGCTGCCGGACAACGGCAACAATTTTCTCGTCGCAGTATGCGAAGAGGACGGCGTGCTGGCCTTTGCCGCGGCGGACATATCGACCGGAGAGTTCACCTGGACCGTGCTGACCGGGCCCTATCGGACGAGCGGCCTGTGCGACCATCTGTTCCGTCTGCTGCCGCGCGAGATCATTTTCACTTCGAAGCTTGAAGAGTGGAAGGAACTGGAGTCCTTTTTAACGAATCGGTTGTCGGGCTGCACCCAGACGACGTTGACGGCGCTCGAGCCGGCAAGACTTGCTGAATTGAACCGGCAGCACTTTAGCAAGGAGCTGATCCCGGCACAGGAGGTTGCGATCCAGGCGATTGGCAGCCTGCTGTATTATCTCCATAATACGGTCAAGTCCGATCTTAGCCATATGAACCGGCTGACCCGCTATGAATCAGGCGATCATTTGGTCATTGATGCGACCGCACTGCGCAATCTGGAAATTACCCGCAATATCCGCGAGGGCGGCAAGAAAGATACGCTGCTGTCGGTGCTCGATTATACAAAGACGGCGATGGGCGGTCGGCTGTTGAAAAAATGGCTGGAATATCCGCTGGTCGAGAGGAATGCGATCCGGCAGCGCCAGGATGCGTTGGCCGAGCTGATCGGCAAATCGGTGTTGCGCCAACGCCTGCAAGCCTGTCTGGCGGACATTTACGACCTGGAACGCATACTGACGCGCGTCGAGGTCGGAACAGCCAATGCGCGCGATCTAGTGGCGCTTAAGACGTCGCTGCTGGCGCTGCCAGCGATCAAGGAAGAGCTGCAGGGGACGGAAAGCAGTCTGCTGGCCAATGCGTATCTGAAACTCGATACGCACAGCGAGACGGCCAACCTGCTCGAAAACGCAATCGTCGACGCGCCGCCGTTCTCGGTACGTGAAGGCGGCATGATCAAAAGCGGCTACGATCTGGAACTCGATGAGCTGCATGCGATTTCGCGCGACACGAAGCAGTTCATCCAGGACATCGAAAGCCGGGAACGTGAGCAGACGGGCATCCGTTCGCTCAAGGTCGGCTACAATAAGGTGTTCGGCTATTATATCGAAATCACGCATGCCAACGCGGCCAGCGCGCCGGCGAGCTATATCCGCAAACAGACGCTGGCGAACGCGGAACGCTATATTACGCCGGAGCTGAAAGAATTTGAAACGAAGATTCTCGGCGCGCAGGATAAGATCGTTAATTTGGAATATGCGTTGTTCATATCGCTACGCGAGCATGTGAAGGCTGAGTTGCAGGCAATTCAGCGTACGGCGCAGGAGTTAGCGGTGCTTGATGTCCTGCAGAGCATGGCGGAAGCGGCATTTCGCAACCAATATATCCGTCCGACGATCAATGATCAGCGAGAAATCATCATTCGCGACGGTCGTCATCCGGTCGTGGAACGATTGCTGGTCAAGGAACGGTTTGTACCGAACGACACGGTGCTGGACCATAATGAAAACGAAGTGATCCTGATCACCGGCCCTAACATGGCGGGCAAGTCAACGTACATGCGCCAGGTAGCGCTGTTGGTGTTGATGGCGCAGATGGGCAGCTTTATACCAGCACGCGAAGCTAGCATCTGTCCGGTCGACCGTATTTTTACGCGCGTCGGCGCGAGCGACGACCTGGCAACCGGGCAAAGCACGTTTATGGTGGAAATGAACGAGGTGGCGCAAATCTTAAAGCATGCGACGCACAACAGCCTGATCATTCTTGACGAGATCGGTCGCGGCACAAGTACATTTGACGGTATGAGTATTGCGCGTGCGGTGATTGAGTATTTGCGCGAAAAAATCAAGGCAAAGACGTTGTTCGCGACGCATTATCATGAATTGACCGTGCTTGAAGATTACAGTCCGCTGATTCGCAATTATTCGGTCGCGGTCAAGGAACGAGGTACAGAAGTCGTATTTCTGCGCCGCATCGTTCCCGGAGGCGCGGATAAGAGCTACGGCATCCATGTCGCGCAGCTGGCGGGTCTGCCTAAGCGCCTCACGCAGCGCGCACAGGAATTGCTGCAGGAACTTGAAGCGCCGGGGGCAGGCGAACAAAGGGAAACGAACAAACGTTCGCGAGATGTGAAGCCGCAGGCTGCCGTATCGCTTTTTTCGTCAGCAGCTATCGATGAACTCTTGGCGGTCGACGTGATGACGATTACGCCGCTCGAAGCGATGAATGCATTGTATCGCTTGCAGACGCTGGCTAGACAGGAGTCTGGTAAATTATGAGTAGAATTCAATTATTGGATGAACATACTGCGAACCAGATTGCGGCCGGAGAAGTTGTCGAAAGGCCGGTATCGATCGTCAAGGAATTGGTGGAAAACTCTATCGATGCCGAAAGCCGCAATATAGAAGTGGAAATTATGGATGGCGGAATTCGATATATCCGCGTTACTGATGACGGAAGCGGCATGGATCGCAGCGATGCAGAAAATTGCTTGTTGCGCCATGCCACAAGTAAGATTCGCTCGGCCGATGATTTGCATTCGCTTGTTTCGCTCGGTTTTCGTGGCGAGGCGCTGCCAAGCATTGCCGCTGTAGCTAAATTTTCCGTGACGACGCGAGTGGTCGACAATGAGATTGGAACGTACGTTCGGGTTGAGGGCGGTCAGTTGCAGGATTTGCGTGAAGCAGGCTGTGCTGTAGGCACGACGGTGACGGTCGAAGAGCTGTTTTATAATGTTCCTGCCCGACTTAAATTTCTCAAAACGCCGTCTTCAGAAGGCAGTCATATTAACGACGCGCTGTGCAAGCTGGCACTGGCCTATCCGGAGGTGTCTTTCCGCTTGATCCATAATGGTCGGTTGGTGCTGTCGACGCCGGGTAATGCCGACCTGAAGGAAACGATCAGTCATATTTACGGTCACAAGGTACTGCCGGAGCTATTGCCGATCGAATACCGGGACGAAGAGCGCGGCATTGCGATTGAAGGCTATCTGTCTAAGCCGACATTGCTCAAAGGCAGTCGGCATTGGCAAAGCTATATCATCAATCGCCGCGTCATCAGTAATCGTTCAATTGCCAAAGCGCTTGACAATGCCTATCATTCGTTGCTACCGAAAAGCGGCTACCCGCTTGCGGTGTTGCGCCTGACTGTGCCAGCCGAGACTGTCGACGTGAATGTGCATCCGCAAAAGAGTGAAGTCAAATTTAGCGATGAACAATTGATTTTTCGCGCCGTGTACAAGGCGGTCGGCCAGTCTCTTTCGATAACGCCAAGCGGCGGAGCGCAGCAGCTTGCGACTTCACTCGACAGTGTGATTTCCGACCGGGTGCGTTCAGATGTCGGAGAAATGGGGCGAACAAATGTTTTTCCTTCTCTTTTTCAACGTCCGGATTATGCGCCGCGCAATCCATCGTTTTTACCGACTCTGCAGGAAAATAAAGCTGCTTTTAATACAGGAGAACTGCGTGCTGCATTGCAGCAGCAGGACGAGATGATCTTCACTGGCGAACGCGCCGCGGCCGAACCCGAACCCGAACCCAAGGAGTCAACGCATGAAGGTAGAGAGGCTTTTTCGGAGGAGCGAATCTTTGACAATGCGAATGAAGCACTGGCGTTATACCCGCTAGGCCAGATTGATGATTGTTATATCATAGCGACGGATACGAAGTCGATGTATTTGATTGATCAGCATGCAGCACATGAACGAATACTCTATGATAAACTTTGTTCTCATGCCGAACGAATTCCGGCGCAGCAATTATTAATGCCGGTATATGCCGATCTGAGTGAACGTGAAATCGATATCATCTCACGCGAAAGTGCGTTGTTCATTGAACTTGGCTTTTCAATCGAGGCGATGGGACCGTCGGTGGTTCGCATTAGCGAGGTACCGGGGGATCTTGGCGTTGATGAAGTGGAGTTGATGTTGCGTGAGATTCTCGGCGCATTTCTTTCTTATCATCAGCCGACGGCGGCGGAACTGCGTCATCATGCACTGCAGATTGCGTCCTGCCGCGGCGCAATCAAGGCGGGGCTGCGACTCAATATGCGCCAAATGCAAGCCCTGCTCGATGAGTTGTGCTTGACCAGTCGCCCTTATGCCTGCCCGCATGGCCGGCCTTGTATGTTGCGCTTTACGCCAGAACAAATTGATAAGCTGTTTAAGCGGACATGACCACAATGCAAAAACATGTGATTGTCACGACAAGCGGAAAAACGCATGCCGAGCGTGAAACTTATGCAAAGGAAGCCGCCAATATCCTGCACTGCGCTTATGTGGTGCGAAGCAATTTGTCATTGCCGCAGCTGCAGGAACAGCATCAAGCGGAAAACATTCTGGTCGTCAAGCAAAGTGGATGTGTATTGCATACAGCGGGCGGAGAATTCTTCTTTCATCCCAGTATGGCAGAACTTCGTCTCTTGCAGCTGAAACGAGGCCAATCCGATCATATGCTTGCGGCGATGGCGCTCGAACCTGGGATGCGGGTCTTGGACTGCACGCTGGGCTTGGGAACTGATGCGATTGTTGCCAGCTGGGGGGCGGGAGCGACGGGCTATGTTTGTGGCCTGGAAGTTGCACCGTTGACCGCTTTTATTGTCAAGGCTGGGCTGCAGCAATTCCTCGCCGCGCGGGAGAATGTCGCACCAATCGAAGTACTCAATGTCGATTATGAACAGTTCTTATGCGAGTTGCCTGACAAGTCTTTTGATGTGGTTTTCTTCGATCCGATGTTTCGTCAGCCTATTTCTTCCAGCTCTCAGTTGAAACCGATGCGCAGCTTGGCGGATCATCGGCCTTTAGCGGAAACAGCGCTTAATGAGGCGATTCGTGTGGCGAAACACCGGGTAGTTGTGAAGGAAATAAGCGGCAGCCAGGAATTTTGCCGGCTCGGAATAACGAAAATTTATGGCGGGCGCTACAGCAGCGTTCAATACGGCGTCATTGATTTGCAGGCAGGTGATAAAGATGAATAAATTAGTGGTGATTGCTGGTCCTACGGCGGTCGGTAAAACGCAGCTCGGCATCGATATTGCGCTGCAGTGTGGCGGTGAAATCATATCGGGTGACTCGATGCTCGTCTACCGGGGAATGGATATCGGGACGGCCAAACCGAGTCTGGTCGAAAGAAAAGGCGTGCCGCATCATTTGATTGATATCATTGAGCCTGGTGCAACGTTTAGCGCGGTTGACTTTCAGCAGGCTGCCGAAAAGCTGATCTTTGATATCCAGACGCGCGGCAAGACGCCTATTATTGTCGGAGGAACCGGTTTGTATCTTAAGGCGTTGCTCGAAGGATATACGTTTGTTGCGGCTGAAAGCAATGCGGCTTATCGCAAGGAAATGGAAGGCGTGGCTGAAGAAAAAGGAAGCCAGTATTTGTATGAGCGGCTGCGGTGTGTTGATCCGGCTGCCGCCGAAAGAATCCACCCCAATAATGTGCGTCGTATGATTCGCGCGCTCGAAGTGGCGGAATTGGGCGGTGAAACGATTCCGGAGACGCAGGTGCTTGCGGCGGATCAACTGCTGCGTTATGATGCGGTAGTCGTCGGGATCACGATGGAACGTGCGCTACTGCATCAGCGGATTAATGGTAGAGTTGACAGTATGGTTGAGGCTGGTGTTTTGGCTGAAGTCGAGGAGTTGCTGCGTCGGGGCATCGAGAGAGACAGTCAATGTATGCAGGGAATCGGCTACAAGGAGTTCGTTGCACATTTGGCAGGGGAGTGTAGTTTGCCTGAAGCGGTTGAAAACGTCAAGGCACATACACGCCAGTTTGCCAAGCGGCAATGGACCTGGTTTAGGAAAATGCCCTATCTGCATTGGTTGGAGTATCAGCCGAAGAAAGGATATGCATCCTTGTTGGAATCTTTTTACCAGACGTTTGCAGGAAACTACTTATGAAGAGGCGAATTTTAATGTAAAATGAGGCGTGCAGGAGGGCGGTTGCGAATGACAGGTAAGCTTAATTTGCAAGACAGTTTTCTAAACCAGATTCGCAAGGAAACAAATTTGCCGGTTGTTATTTACTTAGTGAACGGATTTCAGATACGCGGTATCGTCAAAGGCTTCGATAGCTTTACGGTTATTATCGAACACGAAGGAAAACAGCAGCTGGTATATAAGCATGCCATATCGACGATTACGCCGACACGACCCTTTGCCGCCAACTGGAACGAGCGTCGCGAAGAAGCGACAAAACCAGAATGAGTGTATCATAACAAAGAGGCTTCACTGGAGGCCTCTTTTAATGCGTTTGAAAGTAAGGTAGGTGTTATTATGCCGGAAATATTGGGCGATACCAGCGGAATTAGAAAGACGATGCTGGAACGAATCAAGAATTTTTACAATCACAGCATGGATAAGCGAAAGATCATCGCTGAAGAATTGCTGCAGGAAATCGTCGAGGTAAGTGAACTGATACAACGGGAAATTGCCGTGTATATAAGTCGGCATGGAAAAGTGCTGGCCGTAGTGATTGGCGATATTGCCAGCGTATCACTGCCGGAACAGAATCAAAAGCGCTCACAGCAAAACCTCTGCGGCGTTCGCTGCATCCATACCCATCCAGGTCAGAGCGGTCAATTGAGCACGCTTGATACCGCAGCGCTGCGCGAATTACGCTTTGACGTGATGGTATCGGTCGGACAACGCAGCGGAGAAATGGAATTCGGCGTGGCGTTTTTGGCAGGGCGGGATGTGGACGGAGGTTTTTCGGTGAGTTCGCATTACCCAGTTTCAGCGGAAGAGTTGTTTGCCACTGACATTTCCATACTGATTCAGCAGATTGAAGGTGCACTAGGGCGAAACGCTTCCAACCTGGTTGCGACTGGTAAAGAACGGGCAATCTTAGTCGGTATGGAATGGCAGGGAGGCTGGGGGGCGGAAGAATCCTTAGCCGAGCTTGGCTTATTGGCCGAGACGGCGGGTGCGGAAGTTGTCGGACGGTTCTGGCAAAAGCGCGAGAAGCCGGATGCCGCTCTGTTCATCGGCAAGGGCAAGGCGCAGGAAGTCGCGATGTTGCGACAGGAAGTCGAAGCGTCAATTATTATTTTTGACGATGTCTTAAGTCCGGCGCAGCAGCGTAATCTGGAGCAGGTACTGGGCGTGAAAGTTGTTGATCGCGCCGCACTGATTCTCGATATCTTTGCGCAGCGCGCCCGTTCGCATGAGGGAAAGATGCAAGTCGAGCTGGCTCAGCTTAAATATCGTCTGCCTCGGCTCGGCGGACAGGGCCTGGTCTTATCGCGCCTCGGCGGCGGCATCGGGACTCGCGGGCCGGGCGAGACCAAACTGGAAGTCGATCGGCGGCGGATACGCGCGCGGATCAGTGAGATCGAGACTTCGATTGGTAATGTGCGCAAGCAACGGGCACTGCATCGTAAGGCACGTCAGGCCGCCAATACGCCGACCGTAGCGCTGGTCGGTTATACGAATGCGGGAAAATCGACGTTGCTCAATTATTTGACGCAAGCCGGCGTTCTCGCGGAAGACAAGCTGTTTGCCACGCTTGATCCGACGACGCGGATGGTGAAACTGCCGGAAGGGAAAGAGGTTCTGTTCACCGATACGGTAGGCTTCATTCAAAAGCTGCCGCATCAATTGATTGCAGCGTTTCGGGCCACGCTCGAAGAAGTCGTCGAGGCGGATCTGCTCTTGCATGTCGTGGATGCGAGCCATCCGCAGTGGGAAGAGCAGCGTGAAGAGGTGTTCAAGGTTTTAAAAGAACTAAAAGCCGAGACGAAAGCGATGCTGATGGTTTATAATAAGACCGATCTTGTCGTAAATCAGGCGGAAGTGAATCGCATGCTGCGCGATGAAAACAGTGTGGCGATCTCGGCGTTGACCGGTGAAGGAATGATGCAACTGCTGCGGCAGACGGAAGTGTGTCTGACCGGCGTAATGGAAGAGATGGAGCTGTTGATCCCGTATCAGGAAACAGCCAGCTTGACGAATTTGTACAAGGTGGCGCAGGTGAAAAAGCTGACGCATGATGAGAACGGCACAAGGGTTATCGCGCTTGTCCCTAAAGAATATACGGCAATGTTTGCAGCCTATTTATCTAACGGTATGCACTAAGAGGAGGAATTCAATCTGGAATCGCTTATGACCAATCAGCGCCTGTTGGCGATGAAGCAAGAAGTATTGGAAAAAATCCAACCCTGTTTTCAAAAGATCGAGGATGTTTCATTTCGAAACACGCTCAGGATACTCACCGCGTTCCGGAACCATAAACTGGCGGATTTTCATTTCCGCAGCACATCCGGCTATGCGTACAACGATCCGGGGCGGGAAAAGTTGGAAGAAATTTGGGCTGAGGTATGTCAATGTGAGGCAGCGTTGGTGCGGACTCAGTTCGTATCCGGGACGCATGCACTGGCGACGGTCCTGTTTGGTATCTTGCGGCCGGGCGACCATTTGCTGTCGGTCACGGGAAATCCGTATGATACGATGCAGACGGTAATCGGACATAGTACCGACGAGCCGGTCCCCGGGTCGTTGAAGGATTTTGGCGTTAGCTACAGTCAGTTGGAATTATGCGAAACGGGAATTGATTATGATAATCTGGCAGCGGCAATCATGCCGCAGACCAAGGTTGTCCTGATCCAGCGTTCGCGCGGCTACAGCATGCGGCCGACGCTGACGATTGCTGAAATTGAACGGCTGTGTCGCGAAATCAAAGCGGTCAAGCCGGACTGTTTCTGCTTTGTCGACAATTGCTATGGCGAATTCGTCGAAGACCGGGAGCCGACGGCCGTAGGCGCGGATATTATGGCCGGTTCGCTGATAAAAAATCCCGGCGGCGGCATCGCCCCAACTGGCGGTTATATCGCCGGAGCTAAGGAATTGGTCGAACTGGCGGCCTATCGTCTCACCGCGCCGGGAATCGGCGGCGAAGTTGGAGCGTCGCTCGGTGAACCGCGTTTGCTGTTCCAGGGATTGTTTTTAGCGCCGCATGTGACAGCGCAAGCAGTAAAAGGAGCAATCTTTGCGGCGGCTTTGTTTGAAGAGTTAGGCTACAGCGTGTATCCGAAATGGACGGCGGAACGCAGTGACATCATTCAAGCGATCGAACTAGGCAGTCCGGAAAAAATGACGGCTTTTTGCCAGGGATTACAGCATTATTCACCGGTCGATGCACATGTGAAGCCGGAACCGAGTGGAATGCCTGGCTACCAAGACCAGGTCATCATGGCGGCGGGAACGTTTGTACAAGGCGCATCAATTGAGTTGAGTGCAGATGGTCCGCTACGGGAGCCGTATATTGTTTATTTGCAGGGTGGACTGACTTTTGAACATGCGCTGATTGGAGTTTTGGGTGCGGCAAATTCGCTTGAATAGGGTAAATGAAATGAAAGTATAAAAAAATGTAATAATTTAATCTTGTTGACAGGAAAAGTAATCATTGTGGCGAATATAGAAAAAATGATTGGTAAATCACAAACCAGGAACTGTGGTGTTAGTTGATGGAATATGTATTAATAACGCTGATGACGATATCGTTTTCGACGCTGATGGTTTATTTTTTTGCTAACCATGTGTTCAAGATTGCGATTCGTTTAAAGCCTCTGCTCATTTGTGCGGCTTGCGCGATACTAATTAGCGTTGTTTTGCCGCGCCTAGCTGTCGGTATGGTCGGTTTGGCAGGAACATTCGGCATTTTGTTGGTTTGTGCCGTGATTTTTGCCTATTTGATTGCATATCATTGTGATAAACCGGCTACGGATAGTGATGAATGCGAAGTTACATCTGGAAAGATAATAGTCGATGAACCGCTCGTTCAACCCCTAGCGAAGGATGTTGAACCAAGTCAGCGTCAAGAATTGCCGAAGTGCGAATCTATTGCTGAGATTCCCGAAACGTTTCCTGAGAAAGAAGTTGAGGTTGCGGTTCAAATGCCGGAACCGTTTGTTGCTGTAGATGAAAGCGTTGCATTTGAGGAAGTTTCTTTTGCGCTTGAAGATGTGGCTGAAATGGCTCTGGAAGCCAGTGATTTGAAGAGAAAATCTGATCAAAAAGAAGAAACGATCGAATCTGAGCCGGAACTTGAACCGGTGAAAGACGAGTGTCGAACGACTGAAGACGATCGTGTTGACCTAAGATTGCAATCAGAGGCGAGAAATATTGTTGTAGAGCAATACGATGACGGAGAAGTCGAACTAAGAACGGATAAAGAAGTAAACGTAACGCTAGAAGCAGCGGCGGAGACGGGGGCGAGTGTAGACGTTGAGCTTTCACTCGAGTTAGAAGATGTCATCACGCCAGAAGAACGCGAAGCTGCGTCGCAGTTACCAGTAGAACCAGGGGACGATATTGGCAGGGATGGTGAAATTGTGCAAGCTGATAATGCCCAATGGGAAACGTTAGATTTAGAGATGCTGTGGGATATGGCGCTTACACATAAGGAAGAAAAGGCCTTTGCCTTAGCGCTCGGTTGTTTTAGGGCTATTTTACGCAGGTTTCCTGAAAGTGACCTGGTTTCACTGGTCGCCATTGAGGCGGCTAACCTTTTGAAAAATGACGGTCTATATGACGAAGCGATCAATTTGTTTTCAGAGGCGCGAACGTTGCCTGCAATAAGGGAAGATGCTCCTATGGAGCAAGAATTTATTGTGGCAATTGCGTATCTGCGAATTGTAAAAAATATCTTGGTGCAAAATCGCTTGGGATTCATGCCGTTTCGCAACATTCCAGAGGAAATCTTGCATGAGATTGATTCGGAGTTTAAGGAGTGGCGGAAGTTAGCTTGACCTTAATTAGCAATAATAATTTTTGAAGAAAAATAGGAGGGTTTGGCATTTATGAAAAAAAGCATTGAGATTGTAGGTCTGCCAATTGTCAGCATCACGGAAGGTAGAGAGCTTGGTATTGCAAAATCGATCCTGATTGATCCGAATGCGCGTACGGCGGCAGCTTTATTGGTAGATGACGGAAAATGGTACTGGGGCGCTAAATTCCTACCTTTTACTTCTATTACCGGCCTGGGCGAATCGGCGATTATCGTTGAAAGCTGCAATTCACTTCAAAACGTAGAATCGGTTCCTGAATTGGAAAAATTATTAGAAGATGAAGTGAAAATTATTGGCACAAAAGTTCTGACACGTACAGGACGCATCCAAGGCAAGGTTACAGAAATTATCATTGATATCGGCGGTAAAATTGTGGCCTGCGAAATCGAAGAGTCGACCGGTAATCTGACGAATTTGCCGGCACAGCAAGTAATTACGTTTGGTAAAGATGTCTTGATCATGACTGATAATGGCGATGAGGTCGTTGATGTAAAACCAGTTCTTGCTGCAGTACCGACACCTGTAGCAGTACCGGTAGCGACGCCGGCTGCAGAAACTTCAAAAGCCGTTGTTGCGGAAAAAGAAGAAGCTGAAAAGACGGTAGCAGTGGAAGCATCTGAAGCACCTGCCGATCTGGAAAAATCGCCCCCGGCAGCTGAAGAAGGCGGCAAAAAATTTGATGACAAACACCGCAAATATTTGTTAGGCAAGAAAGCTAGCCGTAAAATTGAAACGGACAATGGCATGTTGATTGTAGATCAAGGCGGCGAAATTACTGAAGAAGTGCTGCAAAAGGCAAAATTGGCAGGCAAATTTGTAGAGCTGTCGATGAATATTCAATAATTGAAATCCCCGCAGTATTGCGGGGATTTCCTTACGCTATAAGACTTTAAGTCCAGGAAGGAGATAACTTTTTGTCTAAATCAGGCCAGGTGAAAAAAACCATTCTTTTTTGGACGTTGATCTTGTTGCTAAGCGGAACGAGTCTCGTCGCCGCCAATGTGTTTTTTCAGATTTCAGATACGGTTTATGAAGGCGTTCGAGTCGGTAATATACCGGTCGGAGGGCTTAATAAACAGGAGGCGGCAAACCGGATAAGAGAATCCTTTGCATCTGGCGCGGTGCAAACGTTGCAATTGGCTAGTGATGAGCATGGCACATGGAACATTCAGGCGCAAGATATTGCATTGCAGATTGATCCAGATGCGCTGGCAAATGCTGCTTATGCCATAGGGCGTAGTGGAGGGATAATCAACCGTGTGAAGGATCGCTATATAGCGGCGAATAATCAAATTATTTTACCACTTCATGCTCAATATGATCGGGAAAAATTAAATGAGCAGCTAAAGGCGATTGCGAAACGAATTGAGAGACCGCCGCTAAATGCATATCTAAGCTATGAAAATGACAGAGTGAAAGTAACTAAAGAAGAAATCGGCTATCACATTAATACGTCAACTTTAGAGGGGCAAATTGAGCAGGCATTGAAATACACCATTCCGCCGTTATCGATTAAATTGGCGGCGGATGTTGTTGAACCGAGCATTAAGGCGATCGATTTGCAAGGGATTGATGACCGCTTAGCTCGATATACGACGCAGTTCGATTTAAATGATTACAATCGGCAAAAGAATATCGCTCTTGCGGCAGAAAAACTGGCGGGTGTATTGATAAAGCCAGATGGAATTTTTTCTTTTAATGAGTTGGTAGGACCGCGTAGCGCAGAAAACGGTTATCTGGATGCGCCAGTTTATATTAATGGAAAATTGGCCGTTGACGTTGGGGGCGGTGTCTGTCAGGTCAGTACCACTATTTATAACGCTGCACTGCTGGCTGATCTTGAGATTGAAGAACGTAGCTCTCATTATCGACCGCCCGGTTATGTGCCACTCGGTTATGATGCGGCTGTTGCCTATGGACTACTAGATCTTAAATTTAAAAATAGTATGGAAAGTCCGTTGTATATTGCGGTATCAATTAGCGCTTCGCAGCTGAGCGTCGACATTTATGGTCGGCGTTTGCCAGCAGGATATGAAACCAAAATCATGGCTGTCGACAAGAGAGTTGTCGAGCCGACGGTTATTATTCGTCAGGATGAACAATTGGAATTCGGGCGTGAAATAATTGAAAATGACGGCGCATGTGGTTATGCGGTTACGCTAATTAGAATTACTAGCCAGGATGGCAAACAGATAAAGCGTGAAATTCTTTCAACGGATGAATTTCCTGTAGAAGAAAAAATCGTTCGCGTCGGGACAAAAGCATATCGCGGTAAAAAATAGAACTGACGGGCTTGCCGAATAGGCAACCCGTCAGTTCTATTTTTAGATATTCCGATATAGACTCATGACCTTACCCAGGATCTGGATGTTGCGGGTAAAGATTGGTGCCATGCTGTCATTTTCCGGTTGTAGGCGAACATACTCCTTTTCTTTAAAGAAACGCTTTACTGTTGCCTCTTCACTGTCTAGTAATGCTACAACAATATCGCCGTTTTGAGCGGTAGATTGTTCGCGAACCAAAACATAATCACCGCTGAAGATGCCTGCATTAACCATACTATCACCCTTGACCTCGAGCATAAAAATTCGGTCAGCAGCAGTAGAACCCAGTAATGATTTTGGCATGGCATGAGTTTCTTCAATATTTTCAACCGCTAAAATAGGTTGACCGGCCGTCACTTTTCCGAGCATCGGAACAGGGACAACATCTTCGTTATGCCACCAAGAGAGAGTATCGGTGACGTCGATGGCGCGGGGTTTTGTTGGATCACGGCGGAGCAGACCTAATGTTTCTAATTTGGATAAGTGGTTATGAACGGTTGAACTTGAACTAAGGCCGACAGCAGCACCTATTTCACGAACTGAGGGGGGATAACCTTTAGCACGCAGATTTTCCTTGATGTAATCTAAAATTTGTTGCTGCCGTGGACTAAGTTTAATTGGAGCTTGCATAATAACGTTCTCCCTTAGCATAAATTCAATGAATTACTTTAAATTATAGCAATTCATCGAGAAAAAAGCAAACAAATGTTCGGAAAAACTTGACAAAGTTTTTGAATACGCATAAAATTAAAAGAAAAGGAACGTATGTTCGCATTTGATTTTAGTTCTTTGACGGGAGGTATTTGAAATGAAGCGGTATTCATGCAGAAATAAGGAAAGACTGGTGCTTGTTTTAATTCTTTGCATCGTGGCAGTTTTTTTTATGACGGGTTTTAGCAATAATGAACAAAAGGGTGAGGAAAAAAATATAATAATTGTAACGGTGGAAGAGGGTGACTCTTTATGGAAGATCGCCAAACAACATATGAAAAATGATCAAGACATACGAAATGTAATTTATGATATACGTGAAGCAAATCAATTATTAGGCAAAGAAATTAGTTTATATCCTGGACAACAATTGAAAGTTCCCTGTCGCGTTGCAATAAATGGAACTCGATAGAATTGACGTCTGATAATTTTATTTATGTAAAGTCAAGGGTGGGGTGAAACTCTTAGCTCCGAAAAAAATGCGTAAATTTTAAAATAGCTCTGTTGCTGGCAAATGGAGCCATTTCAAAATCAGAATTGAGACGATCGAAGGCAGTTTTTATTGTACGTTTTTCCTTTGCCTGTTTTTTATTTAGTAGCGTGATGGGCCACAAATAGCCTGTATCCTGTCGTGCTGCGTAAGTTTATTTTGATATAGGCGTCTCTGATAGGCTACACTTAATCGTACAGAAAAAATGATGTCATGCTATGATAGCCCCTAAAACATACAACGATAAGTTCAGACGGCGAATCTGCCGAATCATGAAAAACCGAGGTTTAATAATAATAATATTTTAGTCTTGATTTCTAACTAACGATAATTTATAGTTATCACTAGTTAGACGTTTTTTTAAAGGAGAAACTGTGATTATGAACCGACAAAACAAGGATTTTCTGCTTCGCAATAATAAATTAGTCGAAAATAATGATAAGCTTTCAGTAAAAAGTAAAAAACGTTTGCAGAAATCTAAAGCTGAAAACACCTTGCGCGCCTATGAGGCCGACTGGAATGATTATTATGATTGGTGCACGCACCATAAGCTTAAAATATTGCCCTCTGAGCCAGAAACAATTGTTAATTATATTAACGACCTGGCTGATCATGCCAAAGCGAATACGGTATCACGCCGTTTGAGTGCTATTTCAGAAAATCACAAATCGGCAGGCTTTATCAATAATAATCCTTGCCGTACTGGTCTTGTTCGCAATGCGTTAGATGCTATAAAACGCGAATATGGCACTCTTCAACGCGGTAAAGCTCCAATTTTAGCGGATGATTTGAGAAATATTTCACTCCATTTTGATTGCAATGACATTGCTGGTATTCGAGATAAAGCCTTACTATTATTAGGTTTTATGGGAGCGTTTAGACGTTCGGAATTAGTAGGGATTGACCTTGAGGATTTAAACTTTACGCCTGATGGAGTAGTTGTTTTTTTAGCACATTCTAAAGGCGACCAAGAAGGACAAGGTGAGCAAGTTGCAATCCCCTATAGTTGTTCAAATCCTGATATTTGTGCAGTGAGGGCATTAAATAGCTGGATACAAGAAGCGCACTTGATTGCAGGTCCCCTCTTCCGTCCTTTAAATAAGCATAAGCAAATAAGGAATAGTCGATTAACGAATCAGTCTGTGGCAATCATTGTAAAAAAGTATGCAAAACTTGCAGGCTTAAATCCCAATTACTTTGCAGGTCATAGTCTGCGGCGTGGTTTTGCGACAAGTGCGGCTCAATATGATATTGATGAACGTTCAATAATGCAGCAAACGCGCCATAAATCAGAAAAAATGGTGAGACGCTATATTGAGCAAGGGAACTTGTTTAAAGATAATCCGCTAAATAAAATGTTTTAGGCAATAACAAAAGAAGGGCGACCGCTTCATTATAAAGCAATCGCCCTTCTTTCGCTTTGTCTCTTCTAAGCGTATTTCCTTATTTAAGTTTTTCAATGAACTCCATGCCACGACGAATTGCTTGTTCGTTGATCGTCAGTAAAGCAGGTTTGCTGGCAAATACTTTAGCAAACGCTTTGATTAGCGAATCAACAGTTACAATACCAGTTGCAGCTACTAGAGCGCCAAGAATAATCATATTGGCGACCTTACCATTGCCTAACTCGGCTGCAATTTCGTTGGCTGGGACCATATAAGTCTTGATGTCGGCACGATCACAGCCTTGGTCAACCAAGGAGCTGTTGATGACCAACACGCCACCAGGAAGAATTGAGGGAGCAAACTTAGCAATTGAAGGCAAATTCATTGCGACAACCGCATGCGGTTCGCTGACGATCGGTGCGCCAATCGCTAAATCAGAAACGATGATGGAACAGTTTGCGGTACCGCCGCGCATTTCTGGTCCATAAGAGGGAATCCAGGATACCTGTTTATCTTCCAGCATGCCTGCATAGGTTAACAGCTGTCCCATAACCATGACGCCCTGGCCGCCGAAACCGGACATAATGATTTCCTGTGTCATTTTACCACCTCTTCCGGAGTTTTGAATGTGCCAAGCGGGAAATATGGCATCATGTTCTTCTCCAACCAAGTCATGGAAGCTACCGGACTCATACCCCAATTTGTCGGGCAGGTGGACAATACTTCAACTAAAGTGAAGCCCTCACCACGGAGCTGAATTTCAAAAGCTTTTTTGATCGCCAGCTTAGCTTTAGCCATATTGCCGGGCGTATTCACTGCAACACGGGCAATGAATTTCGCGCCATCAAGTGTAGATAACATCTCCGATACCCGAATGGGCATACCGGCCTGATCTTCTTTTCTGCCATAAGGTGAAGTCGTAGTGACTTGCTCAAGCAGCGTAGTCGGTGCCATTTGACCACCAGTCATACCATAAATGGCGTTATTGACAAAGATGGTTGTAATTTTTTCGCCACGTGCTGCGGCGTGAACGATTTCAGCACAGCCGATTGCGGCTAAGTCGCCATCGCCTTGATAAGTAAACACTGCCGAATCTTTGTGGACGCGTTTGATGCCGGTAGCTACTGCAGGTGCACGGCCGTGTGCCGCTTCAAACATATCAATGTTAAAGTAGTCATAGGCCAACACGGAACAGCCGACTGGTGCAACGCCGATAGCTTTGTCTTGCAGGCCAAGTTCATCGATGACTTCTGCAACTAAGCGATGAATGATGCCATGATGACATCCAGGGCAATAATGCGTCGAAACATCACATAACGATGCAGGCGCTTTAAAAACTATTTCAGACATGCTCACTTATCCCCTTTCGCCTGCAGAACGGCAAGAATTTGCTCATATATTTCATTTGGATTAGGCATCATGCCGCCCATTCGTCCGTAAAAATAAACTGGTTTGGCGCCATTAACTGCTAAGCGAACATCTTCGACCATCTGTCCGGCACTTAGCTCGACAGACATAAACGCTTTGGCTGTTTTAGCCAGAGCAGCAAGTGGCTCGCTTGGGAATGGCCAGAGTGAAATCGGTCTAAACAGGCCGACTTTAAAGCCTTCTTGACGGGCTTTTTCGACTGCGGTCCGAACAATGCGCGAAGTGATGCCGTAAGAAACCAGGATTAAATCGGCATCCTCCGTATGCAGTGATTCATAGCGGACTTCATTGGCTGTTATCGTAGCATATTTTTCTTGGAGATGAATATTGTGCTTTTCTAAATTTTCCGGCTTTAAATGCAGCGAATTGATGATGTTTGGCTTTGTACGGCCACGCAAGCCGGTAGCAGCCCAAGGTTTTTCAACAATTTTATTTTCAGGCGGATTAAAAGATACCGGCTCCATCATTTGGCCGAGTGCTCCATCACCTAAAAGCATAACCGGATTTCTATATTTGTCGGCAAGATCAAATGACAGCAATGTGATGTCGACCATCTCCTGCACCGAATTGGGCGCCAAAACGATATTACGATAATCGCCATGTCCGCCGCCTTTAGTGGCTTGGAAATAGTCGCACTGCGAAGGTTGAATCGTTCCGAGACCAGGACCGCCGCGAACGATATTGACAATTACGCAAGGCAATTCTGCACCGGCAATATAAGAGATACCTTCCTGTTTTAAGCTGATGCCCGGACTCGAGGATGAAGTAAGAACGCGAGCGCCAGCTCCGGCTGCGCCGTAGACCATGTTAATTGCAGCCACTTCACTCTCTGCCTGAACAAATACGCCCTCAATTTTCGGCATGCGTTTAGCCATATATTCGGTGAGCTCTGTCTGAGGTGTAATGGGATAGCCAAAATAATGCCGGCAACCAGCCACGATAGCTGCTTCGCCAATGGCTTCATTCCCTTTCATTAAGACCTTTTCAGCCACGATAGTTGTTCCTCCTTGCCTATTTGTGAATTTCAATAACTACATCGGGACACATCTTGGCGCATAAAGCACAGCCGATACACAGTGTTTCATCAGAACAAGTGGCCGGATGATAGCCTTTCACGTTGAAGTGAGTAGCCATGACGACGATTTTTTTCGGACAGACGGTCGTACACAATTCACAACCTTTGCAACGATCTTCTCTAAATATTGGTTTTGGCATAGCGAACCTCCTTGTGTAATGGACTTTTTAGATTTTTGTACTTTTGTAGAGTGCGAAATAAACCTAACTCTTTAGATTCGCAAGAGAGTCATAAAATCCTGCTATGAAAACACTTCTTTTTGCAAAATTTTCTTTCAATGCTTTATTCAAGCAATAAACAACGGCACTCAACGGTGACTGTGACCGCGAATGCCGTTGAGTGATTATTCTATTATTTCTGAAAAATAGACCACAGTAACAGTATCCGTAGGTGTAAAGCTGCGATCATAAATAGACTGCAAAAAGACCATCAGATCTTCCACCGAATTGAGGTCAGGGTTTTCACCCTGAAGATCCTCTTTATTTAGCTGCGCAATCGGTTTGACGAGCACACGATCGAGCACGCCGGTGTAAATTTTTTTCTTTTGTGCAAAGCGTTTGCCGACCGTAACCCAGACGATATCACCTTCTTGATATTTGGCAGATTTATCGCCAAGGCGAATAGTGCAGGTCTTTCGGCGGCAGACCAATTGACTGTGATAGTTGGATGAGTAAAAGTTTAGGGCTTTCACATGTACTCCCCCTACAAGTTAATTTCATGCTATCTTCGCGTTGCCAAGGAATAAATCCTGTGGAAACAGCTGTTTTTTTATGAAGTCAAACGTGTGGCACGCTTTTGGACTTCATAAAAAAGCTGTTCTTCATCAATCGTAGTCAGCTTGCGATTCTCCATCAACAATGAACCATTGACGATCAGCGAATCAACATCGCGACCGCTGGCAGCATATGTTAAGAGTGAAAGGCGATCAAAGCGCGGATAAAGATGTGGTTCCCTGAGGCTGAGGATGGCCAGATCGGCCTTGAAACCAGGTGCGATTACGCCGATGGAAGCCTGCAGCCCTAACGCCGTAGCGCCGTTTTGGGTTGCCATAGAGAAAGCTTGCTTTGCGGGAATCGCTTGGGGGTTGTTGCCGTGAACTTTGTGCAACAATGCAGCCAGACGCATTTCCTCAATTAGGTCAAGGTTATTGTTGCTGGCCGCACCATCGGTACCGAGTGCAACACAGATGCCGGCGTCAAGGAGTTTCGGAACCGGCGCAATGCCACTGGCCAGTTTCATGTTACTGGCGGGATTGTGTGCAACCCGAACATTATATTGCTGAAGGATTTCAATGTCAGCATCGGTCATATGCACGCAGTGCGCGGCTAGTACGCCACGTTCAAAAAGACCGGCATCCTTCATCAATGCAAAGGGTGTCTTGCCATATTCTTTCTGACACTCGCCTATCTCCCACTCGGTTTCAGCCAGATGAATATGGATTTCTGCGTCTAATTTTTCGGCCAGTGCGAGGACTTTTTTCAAATAATCTGGCGGGCAGGTATAAGGTGCATGTGGTCCGAGCATTACACTGAGACGTCCGTCGGCAGTGCCGTGATAAGTTGTGAACAACTCTTCCGCTTCGCGCAGGCCTCGATCACCGTTTGGCAGGCTCGACATGCCGCGCGCAAGAACTGCACGGATACCAGACGCTTGGACGGCATGGGCCACTTGATCCATATGGATATACATGTCGGAAAATGTGGTCGTGCCGCTCCGCAGCATTTCAGCAATTGCCAGCATCGAACCCCAGTAGACATCTTCCGCGTCCATCTTCCCCTCTGCAGGCCAGATTTTCGTTTCCAACCAGTCCATCAGTGCCATGTCATCGGCGTAGCCGCGGAAAAGGGACATCGCAGCATGCGAATGTGTGTTGACAAGGCCTGGTATTACCAGCTTATCACTGCAATCTAGTGTACGATCCGCCTGCCAATCAGCTGGAGGTGTTCCGACAAAGAGAAGGCGATCGGCTTGAATGCCGATGTCACCTTGTTGGACCGTTCCTTCGGCGGTCAGGAATTCACAATCTTTGAGTAATAAAGTTGCATGATCCATTGTAACTAAACTCCTTGCATTACCAAATTATTAAGCTTGCAGCAGGTACTTGCGCTGCTCGTCGCTGAGCGTATCAATCGCAATGCCCATGCCTGCCAGTTTCAGCAGTGCAACTCGTTCGTTTAATTCATTGGGCAAAGTGTAGACTTCCGGCGCTAAATTTTTGTGATGGTTGAGAATATGAAGAACGGCCAGTGCCTGCATGGCAAACGACAGATCCATGATTTCAGTCGGATGTCCGTCACCGGCAGCCAAATTGACTAAACGGCCTTCAGCCAGCAAATAAACTCTTCGTCCGTCAGTCATGGTAAATTCTTCAATGTTTTTTCTAACAATTTTGCGACTGGCTGCTAAAACACTCAGGTCGGCTTTGCTGATCTCACAATCGAAGTGACCGGCATTAGCAAGAATTGCCCCTGTTTTCATGACCGCGAAATGCTCACGGCGGATCACGTCGCTGCAACCGGTCAATGTGACGAAAATATCACCGACTTTAGCGGCTTCCTCCATCGGCATGACTTGGAAACCATCAAAGACTGCTTCAATGGCTTTGATCGGATCAACTTCCGTTACGATAACATTCGCACCGAGTCCTTTAGCCCGCATTGCAACGCCTTTGCCGCACCAACCATAGCCTGCGATAACTGCAGTTTTTCCGGTTACGGTAAGGTTGGTTGTGCGCATAATGCCGTCCCAGGTTGATTGGCCAGTACCGTAGCGATTGTCAAATAGATATTTGCAATAGGCATCGTTTACCGCGATCATAGGAAAGGTGAGTCTTTTTTCAGCGGCGAGAGCTTTGAGACGCAGAACGCCGGTGGTTGTTTCTTCAGAGCCGCCAAGAATATTGGAGGCCAGCTCCTTACGTGCGCCGTGTAGCAGCGAAACAAGATCGCCTCCGTCATCGACAATGATGCTGGGCTTGGTGTCGAGTGCCTTGTGTAAGAAACTTTCATATTCTTCAGCGGTGGTATTGTACCAGGCAAAGACTGTGATGCCCTGCTCTACCAAGGCGGCAGCAACATCGTCTTGTGTGGATAATGGATTACTACCGGTAACAGTGACGTTGGCACCGGCGTTTTTTAAAACAATGGCTAAGTAGGCTGTCTTTGCTTCCAAGTGCATCGTAACGACTAAGTTTTGCCCGAGCAGGGGTTTCGTTTGGCTCAATTCATCATTAAGTTTGTTGAGAACGGGCATGAATTGCTTGACCCAATTAATCTTATCGTGGCCCTGTGGAGCTAAGTTGATATCGCGGATAATCGATTCCATGAAATAACCCTCCTGAAAAGTTGATAGTATGTGTACTCAGTATTGCATAAACATAACTTTAATTAAATTCGTCTCAAAAAAAAAAAATCCTGTCTAAATGGCGAAAAAACAAGAAGACTACTGAAACTTTTTAAAAGCATACAGCGCCTAAATGTATTGTATGGACTAATGAGACAATAAAAGTCACATCATGGTTGTTGTGTAGTAGATAAAAGGAGTTGCTTATTCCGGCGAATAAGCAACTCAGATGCTGTTTACAAGAGCTTGCAAATTTCTTTCAATTGCCTAATATTGCTGAGAATGTATTCCGGCTTGGCTGCGAGGACTTCGTTCCAATCGACATGGCTCCAACAGACTGCGGCGGCTTCTACGCCGGCGCGGTGCGCGCTAAGAATGTCGAACGGACTGTCGCCAACCATTAAACATTCTTCCGGTGCAAGGCCCAGAAGAGACAGAGCCGTCAATACTGGTTCTGGATCCGGTTTGTGGTGAAGGGAATCTTCTAAGCCGATAATGAGGCTGAAGTATTTTTCTAGATCGAATAAAGCTAGGCCTCGTCGAGCGGTTTTAGATACTTTAGATGTCACAATTGCCAGTTTAAGACCCGCCGCCTCTAATTCGGCAAGTGTCGTCTCAATGTCGGGAAAAATCGTCACCATCTCGTCGTGGTGCGCCAGGTTGTATTCGCGAAATGCCTGCAGCAATTCTTCCGGCTTATCCGGTCCCAGTGCCTCCATCGCAGCGCGCAAAGGTTTGCCAAAGAAGGAAAACACATCCGACTCGGCAATAGGCCGGTTATAGACGGTTGTAAAGGCATGCTGGAATGAGCAGATAATTAACGGCGTCGTTTCCAGCAGGGTACCGTCTAGATCAAATAAAATCCCTTTGATCGTCACGACTTGTTCCAAGCAAGGATGTTAGGCAATTGTTCCATCTGACTCATCAAGTCATAACTGGTGAGATCAAAATGAATTGGAGTAACCGATATCCGACCTTCCTGCAGTGCAACGATATCGCTGTCGTCATCATTGTCGTTATCGACAAGATTGCCGCCCATCCAATAATAAGTGCGGCCGCGCGGATCACTACGTCGTTCAAAAATATTTTCGTACTTGCGAACGCCCAGTTTTGTAATCGACATGCCGCTAATTTCTGAAATTTCAAGCGCAGGCACATTAACGTTCAGTAAGGTGTTTGGCGGTAGCGGATTGGCATGAATATGAAGTGACAAAGCACGGATGAATGAAACGGCTGCGGAAAAATTTCTCGACTGCCAGGAATCCAGCGAGACTGCGATTGCAGGCAAACCATGCAAAGCGCCTTCAATTGCGGCGCTGACAGTTCCCGAATAAAGTACGTCTGTACCTAAATTTGGTCCATGGTTAATACCAGAAATGACAAGGTCAGGGGGAGTTTTCATCAAGGCCTCAATTGCAATTTTCACGCAATCGGCCGGTGTTCCGCCAATGCTCCAAGCTTTTATGTTTGGGCTGCTGACAGGATATTCATCGACCCGGATTGGATGATGCATTGTGATTGCCTGACTCATGGCGCTACGTTCTCGGTCTGGTGCAGCAATCGTTATTTCGGCTGCCGGCAACGTCGCAAGTTCCTGCCACAGTGCTTGAATACCGCGCGCCTGGATTCCATCATCGTTGGTAAGCAATATTTTCAAAGTCCTCTCCCCTTTCATCGTTCATACTATAATTGGCCGAGGTATTTATGGGTTTGCGGTAGAATTCGTACATCTTGCAATTGTTCCAAAGCCTGAGCTTGAAAGCGCAAGATGGCGTCAGGACTCGGTGCAATGAATTGCGGTACGGTCGGTGTGACTGGCTGCAGATATAATGGAATAGCCGGGTCAACAGAGGCGATACAATGGACTGCTTCTGCGAGTTCATTACGGCTAAGTGCGTTGTCGACCACCAGTTTTACATAGACGTCCTTTTTAGCAGCAACTGACAGAAACGCAGCATGTTGTGTCCATAAATCGATGCCAGTGTGACGAGGGAGTTTGATGTCCATGCTGATGATGTCGATAACGGAAAGCACTTCCTTCAGCTCGTTCACTAAGGTGCCGTTTGTTTCAAGGTAGCGTTTACTGTGGAGACGTTCGCCGACAGCGCGGATGAACGGGGCGTGGCAAAGTGGTTCACCGCCAGTAAAACTGAGCGAATGATGCGGCACTGCCGTCAGCGGCGTTAGGATTTGCAAAAAGTCGTCAACTGTGACCGGGTTCATGACTGGTTTAAAATTTCGCGAACCTGGCATTGTTTCTACCTGCGCAAAGGTTTGCAGCGTTCGTGAATCTGGAGTGTCACAATATGCACAGGCCAGGTTACAACCGGCAAAACGGATAAATATTTGCCGACAACCGGCATATTTTCCTTCGCCTTGTACGGAGGTGAATATTTCAATTAATGAAGCCGTATTGTTTGCCATCGTTACGCCTCGGGGAAATAGGTTACCGCCGAACGCGGCGATTCCCAAACTTTGATCGATTTTAAATGAAGTCCATTGCAGGCAGGCGCAGCCGTCAATTCGTCGTATAAATATTTTGCAATGTTTTCCGCACTGGGATTGATTTCCTGAAATGCCGGCAATTCATTTAAGTAATAATGATCCAGTTGGCCCAAAATTTCCTGAACTGCCGCCTTTAAATCACGAAAATCAATTAACAAACCCAGCTCATTAAGTTTTGTGCCGCAGACAGTTACTTCGACCTGCCAGTTGTGTCCATGCAGACGACTGCACTTTCCAGGATAGTTACGTAGGCAATGTGCGGCTTCAAAGTCAACGATGGTTGTCAGTTCAAACATATGGTACGCTCCTCTTATCGTTAGTCGGAAAATTTTTTAGAAAAAAAGGTGAGTGTAAACTCACCTTTTACTTAATTGCCTGCTTTGTCATTTTACTGAACGGCGCGTTTGGATCGCCCATAATATCCTGGTAACTGATGGCACGCGTATGTTGCGTATGACTCCAGACACGATGATTCCGGTAAATGAAACCGAGAACCGTGATCGGGATCCAGCTGTAAATGAATAACGGGTATAGGATCATGTTGCGCCACGATGTTTTGCTGGCATTGATCTTAGCCAAAATTATCATTGGGAAAACATATTGACCGACGCCAATGATTTGCCATACTTGCCAAGGCAACCAGTCATACAAGATATTGGTATAAAACGGTGCAAAATTATATAGGTAGCTTGAAATAACAAAAGTTGTCGACAAAAGCAACATATAAGGCTGCAATAAGTGAAAAACACCATCAAGGACGCGGAGATCTCGTTGTTTGATGCCTTCGTAGATCATTTTGAAGAGGTAGCGGCCAGCAATGTCAAAGTGTCCTTGAGCCCAACGTTGACGTTGATCCCAAGACTGTTTGAAGGTTAGCGGCTTTTCATCATAAACGATCGCGTCATGAGCCCAAGTAGTAGGGATTCCCTTGACTAAAATCTTCATGCTGAATTCAAGATCCTCGGTAAGACAGGTTGCGCCCCAGCCAAATTCCTCCAAGACGTCCGTCGAAATGCACATGCCGGTACCACCAAGTGCGCTCGATAAACCAAGGTTATATTTAGCCAAATGCCAGATGTGATTCGTGACCCAAAAATTGATGGCAAAAGTGCCAGAAACCCAAGTGTCATCTGGATTTTTAGAATCCAAATAACCTTGGACTACTTTTTCACCTTTGCAGAAACGGCTGTTCATTTCAAGAAGAAAATCGGGATGTACTAGATTGTCTGCATCAAAAATTGCTACGGAATCATATTTGCGCTGTAATTTGAACAGGCGTGCAAACATCCATTCCATTGCAAAACCTTTACCACGCTGTTCCAAGTTAAAGCGTTCATGCACGATAGCTCCAGCGGCGCGCGCGATCTCCGCAGTCTTGTCTTTGCAATTGTCCGCGATGACAAAGATATCGTATAAACTGCGGGGGTAATTCAACATTTGTAAGTTTTCAATCAGATGAGAAATGACCTGTTCTTCGTTATGGGCCGCAACGATAATAGCAAAAGAGTGTTTTGGAGTGAGGTGTTTCTTTTCTTTGCGACGCCAAAAACCAAAAAAGGCAATAACGAAATAGTACAATGTAAAAAACAAAATTAAAACTTGCAATGGGATCATGATTAAGTCAGATATATGATTCATCGATGATACTCCTTTAGCCAAGATGAATACACTTTAGAATACCAGATAATATTCTAAAATTTAAGGCTTGCTTTGTCAAGGCACAAAATGATTTATTAAGAAACTATTCCAGATATAGAACTAAGGCGAAGTTTAGGTGAGTTTCCTAGCCAAGGTATTTAGTAGACCAAAGAGAGCATATGCAGCAAAAGGGGCGAATACATACGCATTGGGCAGTAAATACAAAAGACAACCGCCAGTGAGCAAAGCGACAATTGCCGGCAACACGCGCAGTGGCTCCCCCTCTTTCCCTTTGAAGTCAGGATAGCGGATTGTGCTGACCATTAGATAACCGAATAGAGCAACAAATGCTGGGAATAAATAATTTTCTGGTCTAATCCCCATTAGAATGAACGATGCCACTGCACAACCGGCGGCGGGAATCGGCATGCCCATGAAATATCCTTTTACGACACTCGTGTTGACATTGAAACGTGCCAAGCGGAATGCACCGCAAACCGGGAAAAAGATGGCAACGGCTATGCCGATTAAGTGAAAATCTTTCAGAAGAAAGGAATACGCTAAAAAAGCCGGTGCGACGCCGAAGGAAACGAGATCGCAAAGTGAATCAAGTTCCTTGCCGAAATCACTGCTTACATTCAGATAACGTGCTACTCGGCCGTCAAGTGCATCGCTAAGCGCTGCAATAAAAACCAAGAGAGCTGCCCACTGGTATTCGGCGTGGAATGTTGCAAGCAGTGAACCCATGCCAAATACTAAATTAGCAGCGGTAAAACCATTTGGTATCCAAGATTTCATTTATGCTAGCCTCCCAATTATCGTTTCCCCACCCTTTACGCGATCACCTTTTTTTACTGTGACAATAACATTTTTAGGCACAATCACTTCAGTGCAAGATGCAAATTTTATCAAACCATAACGTTCGCCTCGCTCAAGTATCGATCCGAGTGTGACCCAGGAGACAATACGGCGAGCCAGCAGTCCGGCAATTTGCGTCACTACAATACGAATGTCATCGTTTTCCAAGCCAATCGAATGACGTTCGTTTTCACAGCCAACGGTGGGTTTATAGGCTGGACGAAAGCGACCACAGGTATATTGTTGATATTTGATCTCACCGGCAATCGGACTACGATTTACATGAACATCGAATACGGAAAGAAAGATGGTTACTTTAGTCCCTTCGGCATTCAAAAACTGATCGTCATGAACTTCAGTTACGCTCATGACGCGCCCGTCCGCCGGAGAGACAATCAACCGCGTATCATCAGGTATGCTTCTGTCAGGATTGCGGAAAAAAAAGGCAATAAAAGCGGTCAAGACGACCGGTAAAATACTCCAATATAGACCGAAAGCCCAGTAAACAGCGAAAGACAACAAAGAAAGACTGACAACATAAATGTAGCCTTCTTTGACAATGGGAGCTTTAATCATGGGTTCACCTCAATTTACAAAATGTGGTACTTATTTACTGCGCAGAACATGCAAGACAAATTTAGGCAAGGCCGCCATTCTAAATAAGCGTTCCGGTTGGCAAAGAAGACGAAATAACCATTCGAGGCCTGCACGCTGCATCCAAACAGGTGCACGTTTAACTCGACCGGCCATAACATCAAACGTTCCGCCAACACCGATGCAAAGCGGCGTTGTTAACTCTGAAAAATGGCGTGTCAGCCATTTCTCTTGGCGAGGAACGCCCAGTGCGACAAAGAGAATATCCGGCTTCAATTCTGCAATCCGCCGGATGAGAGGCCCTTCTTCTTGTGAAGTAAAAAAACCATCCTGCGTTCCGACCACATTAATCCCGGGATAACGTGATTCAGCTGCCGCTTTGGCTTGATTGGCTACGTCAGGACCAGCGCCAAGAAAAAAAACTCGATAACCAGAGGCTGCTGCTCTGGCTAGCAATTGTTGCGTTAAGTCATAACCTGCTACGCGTTCTGTTAATGGCATGCCTAAGTATTTCGCGGCCCAAACGACACCGGCGCCATCGGGAACAACCAAAGCGGCATTCCGCATAATCGCAGCAAAATCAGCATCTTTTTGAGCTAGCATAACCATTTCTGCATTCGCAGTCACTACGATGCCCGCAGGTTCCAGTCCACGTATTATGTTTTCTGCTCTTTGTACGGCTTGCTTCATTGAAAGACGGTCGACACCGACGTTTAAGACGTATGATTTATCAGACACGGATCAATAGCTCCTATACTATTTTGTAAATAAACACCGACTCTATTTTATCATATTATACGAAATGGAGCAATTGAAGAAGCCTTTCTTCAATTACAGTTTATTGACACGGGATTCACTATACAGGAAACTCTCTTGAAAATCAAGGCGAAGGGCGTCATAGTCGCGTTACGTTACCTTACGAGAAATCTATTTTTATGTAAAGTTAACGGGCGTAAAAAAGCCCCATCACTATGACGGGGCTTTAAACTATAAGCTGTAATTCGGCGCTTCTTTGGTGATATTGATATCGTGAGGATGGCTTTCTTTAAGGCCAGCGCCGGTTATACGGATAAACTGAGAATTTTCAATCAGATCTTCGATATTGCGCACACCGCAATACCCCATGCCGGCACGCAACCCACCTACCAGTTGGAAAATTGCATCGGCTACAAAGCCTTTATACGGAACGCGTCCTTCGATGCCTTCGGGAACCAATTTGTCCATATTTTCTTGGAAATAGCGGTCTTTGCTGCCTTGTGCCATTGCACTGAGTGAGCCCATGCCGCGATACAATTTGTAACTTCTACCTTGATAAATGATTGTTTCACCGGGGCTTTCTTCTGTTCCGGCGAATAAGTTGCCGAGCATAACACATTGGGCACCAGCGGAAATTGCCTTGACAATATCGCCAGAATACTTAATACCGCCATCAGCAATGATTGGTACGCCATATTCTTTGGCGGCTTGCGAGCAGTTGAAGACTGCGGTGATCTGAGGTACGCCGATGCCAGCGATGATACGCGTCGTGCAGATCGAACCTGGTCCGATGCCTACTTTTACGCCGTCTACTCCAGCTTCAATCAGGTCGCGCGTCGCCTCTGCTGTGGCTACGTTGCCCGCGATGATATCGGTATTCGGGTAGGCCTGTTTGATTTTTTTAACAGCGTCAATTACACCTCGGGAATGACCGTGAGCAGTATCAACGACGATGACGTCGACTTTAGCAGAGACTAATGCATCGACGCGATCCATCATGTCCGCTCCAACGCCAACGGCAGCTGCAACCAGCAAACGTCCGTTACTGTCTTTGGCGGAATTGGGGTATTTCAGCATCTTTTCAATGTCTTTAATGGTGATAAGCCCCATCAGGTTGTTGTCCTTATCGACCAAAGGTAGTTTTTCGATACGGTGCTTGCGCAGCAACTCTTTAGCGGCTTCGATCGAGGTGCCGACCGGAGCTGTAATCAAAGATTCGGTGGTCATGCATTCGCTGGCTTTGCGAGTCAAATTTGTTTCAAAGCGCAGGTCACGGTTGGTCAGGATGCCAACTAATTTTTGATTTTCTGTAATAGGCACGCCTGAAATATGGTATTTCTCCATTAAATTAAAAGCGTCTTGTAACGTGTTATCGGGCGATAATGAAATAGGATCGACAATAATTCCATGTTCAGAACGCTTGACCTTATCAATTTCGTTGGCTTGGCGTTTAATTGACATGTTCTTATGAATAACGCCGATACCGCCTTCACGAGCCATGGCGATTGCCATGCGGGCCTCCGTGACAGTATCCATCCCTGAGCTGACAATCGGGATATTCAAAGTGATATTCTTTGTAAGGCGAGTCCCTACTTCCACCTCGCGCGGCAGAACTTCAGACTTAGCAGGGACGAGTAAGACATCATCAAACGTTAGACCTTCTTCTTTAATGAACTTGTTTTCCAACATGAAAAAAACCCCTTTCATTAGACTCGCTAAACGTGTATTTCAGAACATAATATCACATTGTTGTTGGTGTAGCCAGAATTTTATTGGCTTTTTTGAAATTTTGTCAGTGAAAGATGATTCTGAATTTTTACGACATGAAAAAGAAGCCCCGAGGGCTTCTTTTTCATGTCGTAATCTTATGCGTTGCACAAATCCTTTGTGTCGCGAGCGATTACCAGTTCTTCGTTTGTTGGAATAATAAAGAGTTTTACGCGGGAACCAGGAACGCTAATCTCACGCTCTTGACCACGAACATTGTTGCGTTCTGGATCTAATTTGGTGCCGAGATATTCCAAACCGGCAGTAATGTCGGCACGCATAGAAGTAGAGTTTTCACCAAGACCTGCAGTGAAAACGATTGCGTCTACGCCATTCATAGCTGCAGCATAACTACCGACATACTTGCGAACCTTGTAGGCAAACATATCAAGTGCAAGTTGTGCTCGTTCATTTCCTGCCTCTGCTGCTTTTTCAATATCACGGAAATCGCTTGATACGCCAGAGATGCCAAGTACGCCCGATTTTTTATTAATATATTGATCGATGTCATCTGGAGACATATTCTCTTTTTTCATCAGGTATGGCAAAATTGCAGGATCAATATCACCGCAACGCGTTCCCATCATTAAGCCTTCAAGCGGTGTGAAACCCATGCTGGTATCGACGCACTTACCGTTTTGGACGGCGGCAATGCTCGAACCATTTCCAAGGTGGCAGGTGATGATCTTGACTTCATTTGGTTTTTTGCCGAGCAAGGCTGCAGCACGCTGTGAGACATATTTATGAGACGTTCCATGAAAACCGTAGCGACGAATGCCATGTTTTTCATAGGCTTCATAAGGAAGTCCGTACATGAAAGCATACTTTGGAACTGTTTGGTGAAATGCGGTATCAAAAACCACGGCTTGCGGCGTCTTTGGCATTATGGCGGCGCAGGCATTGATGCCAAGAATGTTCGGCGGATTGTGAAGCGGCGCCATTTCACTGCATGCCTCAATAGCTTTAATGACTTCAGGTGTGATGATGACGGAATCGGAGAACGCTTCTCCACCATGAACGCCGCGATGCCCGACAGCTACTATTTCGTCCATGGACTTGATAACTCCATGTGAAGCATTTGTCAATGCTTCCAAAACCAAGCGGATTGCAACGCTGTGATTCGGGATGTCGGTAGTGATGACATGTTTTTCTTTTTCGGCTGGTTGATGAGTCAGCAAGGCGCCATTTAAACCGATACGCTCCACCAAACCTTTTGCCAGTACATCTTCATTGGTCATGTCGAATAATTGATACTTTAGCGATGAGCTTCCGCAATTCACGACAAGGATTTTCACTCTGCAACTCCTCCTCATAGTAAAAAATTTCGATATGCATATTGCCAGAATTCACTATATAATGAATATTGTATCCTTAACATATGCTACCTCAACAGATTTTCGACAAGGTAATACAAATTCCTTCTTCGAATTTTATGACTATTAATTAAAAGAAAGTTCACTTAACAGGAGCGAGGGAACTATGAATATTGCAGGAATCGTCGTCGAATACAATCCCTTTCATAATGGTCATTATTGGCATGCAAAAGAAACACGACGTCTTTGTAACGCAGATGTGGTAATCGGCGTCATGAGTGGTCAATTTGTTCAGCGCGGCGAGGCTGCTTTTTTTGATAAATGGACCCGAGCGCAAATGGCGGTTTCAAGCGGCGTTGATGTGGTATTCGAATTGCCGACGGCATATGCAATCCGCAGCGCGCAGTTTTTTGCGACAGGCGCAGTACAACTATTAGCCTCACTTGGGGCGGTATCACATTTGTGTTTTGGCGCAGAGACTCCAGAAGTAGAGCTGTTGCGGACTGCGGCTCGTTTAGCAGACAGCTCGGCGGCGATTGCCGCCTTGCACGCAGAAATGAAAAAAGGACATTCATATGCACGTTCGCTCGGAGATGCGCTGCAGTGTGAAGAATCCAATCCGCTCGCTTACCATCCCAACAATATTCTAGGCATTGAATATATTAGAGCCATCGAGCGATTTGCTCCAAGTATACTGCCGCTGGCGATTCAGCGAAAAATGGCTGCTTATCACGAAACATCTCTAAAAGGTCATTATGCCAGCGCCACGGCAATTCGCCTGGCGATCAGGAACAATGCATCAATTGAAAAGGCAATGCCGTCTTCACTACTGTCATTGATTGAGGCGCAGCGAAATTTGGGGAAAGGGCCTGTTTTTCAGGAGACCTTTACTCCCATGTTGCTTTGCTTATTGCGTCAACAATCTTGTGCACAATTGAAGCGATGCCTTTTGGGCTCAGCCGACGGTTTAGAGTATCGGCTTAAACAAGCTGCAACAAGTGCCACAGACTGGAAAAGTCTGGTTGACGGATGCATGACCAAACGTTATACCAGAGGGCGTCTGCAACGTGCCTTGCTTTGGATATTGCTTGGCGTTGAGGCGGAACTATTGACGCAAGCGGATCAATACGGACCGCAATATGCGAGGTTGCTGGCATTCAATGATACAGGACGCGAAGCGCTAAAGTTACTGCAAAAGACAAGTTCGATACCGATTATCGATCGTCCGGCAAATTGGCTTAAAAAAACAGCACAGAAATATGAACCTACTGCATTGCGGGATAAGATGTTGTTGCTTGATGCTAAAGCCAGCGATATTTATGTCTTGGGTATGCCAAAAGAAAAATGGCATATGGGAGGCTGTGATTTTAAACAGTCCCCCATATACCATCGGATGTAATGCTTAATCTTTTTTTGTATGGTGTAAATCGGCGTGTCCCTTTTTTACGACGTCCAATGCATTTTCGAGCTGCTCTTCCAGATGGGAAAAAACATCGTTAGCATAGTTCAGCGCATCGTGTTGCAATGCCACGGCATCTTTTTGCGCTTGACCGAGAATTTCGCCGGCACGTTCTTGTGCTTGCTTGGTGACGATGTTTTCATCGGTCATCTTTGAAATATAAGTTTTGGCTTGTTCCACTACAGTTTGCGCTTCTTTTTGCGCATCATCGAGAATGCGTTGACGGTCAGAAATGATTCGCTTCGCCTCTTGGATTTCCTGGGGCAAATGCTCGCGGATCTCGTCGAGTAACCGGGCGAAGTCATCTTCTTCCAATACTCGTTTATTTGTAAATGGTACACGTGCTCCATCCAAAAACATATTTTCCATCTCGTTTAATAACCGTTCAATTGTCATAACTTTTTATATCCCCCTTTAACATTCTGTCTGTTGATCCAGATAACGCATCCGTTCAAGAATCACGTTTTCTACGCAATCTGGTACCAGGCCTTTGATGTTTCCGCCGAATTTAGCTAGTTCTTTGATCCCGGTCGAGCTAATAAAAGAATACTCATTACTAGTCATCATAAAAACTGTTTCAATCAAAGGATCTACTTTCTTTATCAACAACGCACGTTGAAATTCATACTCAAAATCACTTAGCGCTCGCAGGCCGCGCACGATAATGTAGGTTTCCTGTTGGCGGGCATATTGGTTCAACAAGCCGGAGAAACAGTCAATTCGGATGTTTGGTAAGTGTTGTGTTGCATCGGACAGCAAGCGGACGCGTTCTTCCATCGAAAACAACGGTTTTTTGTTGGGGTTATGAAAAACAGCAACAATTAACTCGTCGAACATTTTGCTGGCTCGTTCAAAAATGTCGATGTGTCCATTGGTAACAGGATCAAAACTTCCCGGACAAATTGCACTACGCTTCATTCGCTTTCCTCCCTGAGAAAAAACTGAGTAATGTTTCGCCATATCGCTCACTGCGTCGCAATAAGAAATGTGACCATGTTGGAGCAGGGACTTCATGCCTCGAATGTTCGATAACGATAATACAGTCGGGTGATAATAACCCGCCAGCATCGAGTTTTGCAAGAACGTTAGACACAAAACCCTGGTTGTAAGGTGGGTCGCAAAAAACCAGATCGAAAAGTTGGCGCTTTACTGTCAACTTTGTTAGCGCAATCAAAACGTCGCTGCTTAGCAACGTACACTGGCCTTCCAAGCGGGTGTGGCGCGCATTATGAGAGATAATCGTATTACTGTCGCGACTCGAATCTATGAATACGGCGCGCGTTGCTCCTCTGCTCAGCGCTTCCAGTCCAAGGGCACCGCTTCCGGCGAAAATATCGAGAACAACGGCATCAACAACTGCGTCGCCTAAGATATTAAACAACGATTCTTTTACGCGGTCGGTGGTCGGACGCGTTTGCATTCCTTTGGGGGCTTGCAATTTGCATCCTTTGGCTTTTCCTGTTATGATTCTCATGACATTCTCCTCTACACTACTATTCTAGCATATTCTTTGTATACAAAACAAAATTTTTCATAAAACAATTAAAGGATGATCTCATGAAAGCGAAGAATTTTTTTGGGTTACTCTTGTTAGGCTGTATTCTTCTTGGCGGATTCTGTTTTGCTCAAAGTTTGGAGCTTGATTCGGCAGCTATAGAAAATCATACTGTTGTACCGCAATATCAGCGTAAAATAATCTTAATTCCGCTTGACAGTCGTCCCCCCTGCGTCCAATTTGTTGCGCAGCTGGCAGAAATCGGCGGCTTTACGCTAATAATTCCGCCGGAAGAATTGCTGGCGCAAAGCAAAACGCGGGCCGACAAAGAGGGATTGCGTTTATGGCTAAGGCAAAACGCAGCCCAAGCGGATTCGGCGATTATCGCAATTGATTCGCTTATTCATGGTGGTCTTGTCCCTTCTAGGCAAGGACTTGGCCAGCCGTCTGAAGTTCGGGCTGTTCTGGAATTGCTGCAAGAGATAAAGAAGGCGCAGCCTCAACTCAAAATATATGCGTTCAACATCATACCACGCCTTCTGATTGCGGATAATGCGGCAACGATTGCTTTTCAAGCTGACATGATGCAATATTCCGTCTTGAGTGAGCAGGCAAAGCTGTTTGATAACGAAGATGATTTGCTGCGCAAAGAAAAATTGGCGGAGAAAATACCAGAAGTGCTGATTCACAAATATATGCGTTTATATGAAGAAAATCAGGCGAATAATCTAATGTTGCTTGATTTGGCAAAAAGCGGTGTGCTGGATGGTTTGATAATCGGTCAGGATGATGGATTTCCGTTCGGAATTGCGAACGAAAAGAAGCAGGAATTTTTACAAAGGAGATTGCGTGCCCCGGAGCTGGCTGACAAGGTGATTGTGACACGTGGTACGGATGAGGTGGCGCTCACTTTGCTTGGGTTTCTCTGCAGTCGTGAATTTGACTATCGGCCCAAAGTCTATGTCATATATTCGGACGAAATGGTTAAACATATGACGATGCCTTTCATGCCGCATTCTATTCAGACGACCGTCGAAGAGAAACTGCGGATCAGCGGTGCTGTTTCTGTGACGGAAAAAGAGCAGGCTGACTATATGTTATTTGTTCATGCAGGGTCGCCGCTCTTTTTAAAATATGAGCAAGCCGCAGAAAAATTAACGATTCTTTTGACAGAAGGAAAACCGATTGCTTTGGTTGATTTAAGCGAAACTTTTAAAAATAAAGAAACATTGCTTCCTTATCTGCTGGCTCGTAAAGCTCCATTGACTCGATTGATCGCATATGCTGGTTGGAACACGACAAGCAACTCAATCGGCACCGCCGTCACGCAAGCCACCCTGCATCAGTTTCGCAAACGACTTCAACCGGAAAATGTTCGACTCGATCAACAAAATCAAGAATTTATCTTGGCGCGAATGATCGATGACACCTATTATCAAAAAAAGGAACATCCTCTGCTGAACAAAAAGCTACGGGAAAAACAATTGGATCCCAATAATTTATCGGAAAAAGAAGCGACGGAAATCAGCCGCTGGCTAGAAAAATGTTTGCGGCGTCAAAAAAAAGAGCTGATACGGAATTGGCGCAGCTATCCCCTAGAAGATCGAGCTGGGAAAGTTCTGCGTTTGGAAGATGTACTGCTCCAAGTTGACATGCCATGGCGTCGCAGCTTCGAAGTGAAACTTGATCTAATTGGAAATTGGGAGAAATAAAAATGAGGCTGTCTCAAATTGAGGCAGCCTCATTTTTATAAGAATCGTTTTGCGCCCAGATAGCGACTTTGATAATAAGGCTTCGAGAGTGGCGTGATTGTCACTTCGCCAGCGCCCGAACTGGCGTGGATAAACTGACCGTTGCCAATGAAAATTCCGACATGTGACGGACCCGGTTCGTAGGTGCTGAAGAAAACTAGATCGCCAGGTTGTGGGTCGCTGACGCTGATGCCGGAATAATATTGCGCATCGGCGACGCGTGGCATGGCGATATTGAAACGACTAAAGACATGATAGATGAAACCAGAACAATCAAAGCCGCCGGGCGATGTTCCGCCCCATGCATAGGGCGTTCCATAAAATTGCTGGGCATAACTGACCAGTTCGGCGGCGCGGCGCGACGGGAAGGCGCCGCGGCTCGCGGCACCGCGATTTTTATATTCGCGCAACATTTGCTTTGTTTGTTCGCCGACAATTCCATCAGCATCCAAGCCACAGGCGCTTTGAAAGGAGATTACAGCGCGCTTCGTGTCCTGGCCGAAGACGTTGTCTACGCTTCCTGCATAAAAGCCAAGATCAACCAGTTTGCTCTGCAGCCAAGAAACTTCGTCACCAGTCATCCCCAGTTTTAAAGGCGCTGCCTGACCAGAGGCGGGCAAAAAAAATAGACTTGCTAGGATTCCGATAAAAAATACTCGTCTTGCATTACTCAATAGCTGTGATCTCCCTTGTGCGCATTCTATATTGCAGTGTGGTATAACATGCGATTTTACTACAGTTGATAGAGTTCGTTAAAAAGTTGAAAAATCCTTTTTATTTTTCGAAAAAATGATGTTGACAATAATCGGAGTTGCTGGTTATAATATAAAGGTGATGCAGCGGGGCGTAGCGCAGTTTGGTAGCGCGCTTGGTTCGGGACTAAGAGGCCGCAGGTTCGAATCCTGTCGCCCCGACCATCTTTCTAATTTCATAGGGGTGTCGCCAAGCGGTAAGGCACGGGACTTTGACTCCCGCATTCGTTGGTTCGAATCCAGCCACCCCTGCCATTCCGTTTATGAAACGCAACATTTGATGTTGCGTTTTTTGTTTGTTGCATGTTGTCTTTCTAGAAAAACATAGGGTGCTTCTCCTGCGGAATGTGGCTGCAGGTATCGCAGCTAGGCTTGTTTTTCTCTTGATAAGCACATTTGGAATCCGTCTCTTTCCTTTTTTACTTTTTCCTTCTCTCAACAGGTTGACAATAATCGGAGTTTTTTGTTATAATACAAAAGTGATGCAGCGGGGCGTAGCGCAGTTTGGTAGCGCGCTTGGTTCGGGACTAAGAGGCCGCAGGTTCGAATCCTGTCGCCCCGACCATCTTTCTAATTTCATAGGGGTGTCGCCAAGCGGTAAGGCACGGGACTTTGACTCCCGCATTCGTTGGTTCGAATCCAGCCACCCCTGCCATTCCGTTTTCCAAAGAGCAATCTTATGATGCTCTTTTTTTTATGCAAAAAGGCCGAAGTTTTTACACTTCGGCCTTTTTGCATAAAACGTTATGCCTCTTCTACCTTTTCTTTCTTTGTCGTAGCGATAAGGTTCTCTGCCATGCGTTGCGGCATTTCTTCATAATGGGAAAAGGTAAGTTCGTAGCAGCCTCGTCCCTGCGTAATGGAACGCAGGTCAATCGCATAGCGTAACATTTCAGACATCGGAACTTGCGCGCGAATCAGGCCAATTCCCTTCCCGTTAGGTTCCATGCCCTGGATGCGCCCTCGTTTGCTGTTCAAATCGGCAATCACGTCGCCCATACAACTATCAGGTACATGGACTTCGACGGCACAAACCGGCTCCAGTAAGACGGGCTTAGCTTGCAATACTCCTTTGCGAATTGCCATCGTGCTGGCAATCTTGAAGGCCATTTCCGAAGAATCCACCGTATGATAGGAACCATCGAGCAAAGTGACTTTAATGTCGACCATCGGATAGCCGGCCAAAATCCCAGTGGACATGGCCTCCTTTACACCTTTTTCAACGGCCGGAATGTATTGACGAGGTACGGCTCCACCAAAGATGGAATCGACAAATTCAAAGTGGCTACCTGCTGGCAAGGGTTCAATTTGAAGCCAGACGTGGCCAAACTGCCCATGACCGCCGGTCTGTTTTTTGTGCTTTCCTTCAATTTTTACTGAACTGCGAATCGTTTCACGATATGGAACTTTCGGCGAGGAAAGTATGACATCGACGCCGAATTTACGTTTTATTTTTTCCGTCATGATTTCAAGATGAAGCTCTCCCAGGCCGCTGATCAATAATTGGTTTGTTTCCGTATTCTTAGCCAGATGGAAAGTTGGGTCTTCATCGATGATACGGGCCAATGCAGTACCGATTTTGTCTTCATCGCCTTTATTCTTCGCTTCCACACATAATGTAAACATGGATTTAGGATAGTCGATCGGATCATAGACAATCGGATGGTCTTTGAGGGCCAAAGTATCACCGGTCGTAGTATCTTGGAGCTTAGCGACCACGGTGATGTCGCCGGCATGGACGAGAGGCAGCGTATCTTGATGTTTGCCGCGCAAGGTAAAGAGCGTAGAAATACGTTCGCTCTTTTCTTTGGAAACATTATATAACGTAGAGTCTGGCTTTAGGCTACCGGAGAAGACTTTGATAAAACTTAGGCGGCCGACGAAAGGATCGGCGGTTGTTTTGAAAATGAGAGCGGAGAATGGTTGCTCAATAGTCCGCTCTTCTGGATCTTGTGAAATAGGATGTGTTCCAATCGCCGACAAGGTACTTGCCGGCGGCGCATAGGAAACGATAAAATCCAACAATTGGCGTATACCGATGTTTTTGTAAGCAGAGCCGCACAGTAGCGGATAGAGTTTTCGATTGATAATTCCTTTGATCAGTGCAGAATGAATTTCATCCGTGGTCAGTTCTTGACCGTCAAGATATTTGTTTAATAAGACATCATCCGTTTCGGCGATTGTTTCCAGCAGCGTTTGCCGCCACTCTTCCACCTGTTGTACGTACTCTGCAGGAATGGCAATCTCATTTTGTCCGGCATAAGCTGTCTGTGTCAAAAGATCAATAATGCCACTGAATGATTCTTCGCTGCCGATTGGCAAACATAGAGGCAATATTCCTTTGCCGAAACGAGATTGCAATGCACTTACCGTATTAAAAAAATCGGCATTTTCGCGATCCATTTTATTAATGAATAAAATTCGCGGCAGTCCGAGTTCAGAAGAATATGTCCAGACTTTTTCGCTGTCCACTTCGATTCCGGATGCTGCGCAAATTACGACCAACGCTGCTTCCACGGCGCGGAGCGCTCCTTTGATTTCGCCGCTAAAATCAGAATAACCTGGCGTGTCAAGAAAATTGATCTTGTTCTCCTGCCATTCGCAAGGAGCAAGTCCGGTAGAAATCGTGATTTTTCGTTTAATTTCTTCTGGCTCAAAATCCGTTGTCGAGGTTCCGTCATCAACACGTCCCAGGCGGTTAACAGCTCCTGCTGAAAAAAGCAAGGCTTCCGTCAGACTGGTTTTTCCAGCACCGCCATGGGACACCACGGCAAGGTTTCTGATACGATCACTCCTGTACTCTTTCATCATCAAACCCCCCTATTCTTATGTTAAATCTACCCGACTAGACACTGTTGTTCGAATTCTCTGTTAAATGATGATATTCCTTCTTTTGCTAAGCGTTGAATAAATAAAAAACAGCCAGCGAATTATTGTTGAGCTTCGCTGACTGTTTTTTATGTCTTCATTTATGTATTAGGGATAGCCGTCAGACGGCCAAGAACAAAACAATAGTCGGAGATTCGGTTTACCATTTTCAACAGTGGCTCCCCTACTGGCTCTGTGCTTGACAGGCGTAGGATTTCTCTTTCTGCACGACGCGCGACCGTGCGTGCAATGTTAAGCGCTGCTGCTGCTGGGTTGTCGCCGGGGATGATAAATTCGCGCAACGGTGGAAGTTGCGCTTCCACGACATCAATTGTTGTCTCAAGAGTGGTGACATGGATATCTTGGATATATTTTTCTACACTGTCGCTGCTGGCCAGTTCGGCCATCAGCGACATTAACTGTTTCTGTAAGGCCAAGATTGCATCGCGAACTTCTTCCTGTTGCGCCAAACTGCGGGCAAGTCCTAGTGAAGAGGTCAGTTCGTCGATTGTGCCGTAAGCTTCGACACGTTGACTGTTCTTTTCAATTCGCTCACCGGTATATAAACTGGTGAATCCTTTATCGCCTGTTTTGGTATAAACTTTCACAAAAAATCCTCCTCTGCTTCTTTAGTGGCAAATTTCTTCTGGCTTGAAAAATAGCGCAATTTCGCGTTTAGCGCTATCGAGCGAGTCTGAGCCGTGGATGACATTGTATCGGACGCTTGTCGCATAATCGCTGCGGATTGTGCCAGGTGCAGCTTTAGCGGGATCTGTTGCACCCATGATACTACGCATTAGTTGGACGACGTTATCACCCTCGACGACTAAGGCGGCAAGCGGGCCTGAAGTAATGAAGGCGACCAATTCAGTAAAAAAGTCCTTTTCACGATGTTCTGAATAATGCTTTAGCGCGACTTCGTGTGGCAAGAGCATCATTTTTAGCGCTACAATCCGAAACCCTTTACGTTCAATGCGTCCGATCAGTTGGCCGCATAACCCGCGCTCTATGGCATCCGGTTTTAACAACACCAGCGTTTGTTCCATCGAAGAATCCTCCTTATTAACGATAGTTGGCAGCTTCTTCACAATATGACACGGCTGACTCGCGAATCAGTGCGTGCTCTGCATCGCTAAGCAAGCGGATGACTTTTCCTGGCGAACCGATAACCAAAGAGTTGTCAGGGATAATTTTATGTTCCGGAATCAGTGATCCAGCGGCAATGATACAATTATTGCCAATTTGGCAGTAATTTAATAGGATGGCCCCCATGCCGATCAAACAGTTGTCGCCGATGCTACAGGCATGGATAATTGCACCATGCCCGACGGTAACGTCTGCCCCGATTAGGGCCGCGCCATCAGGCATAACATGAATTGTACAGTTATCTTGGATATTGGTGCGGCTACCGATTACAATTTCGTTCACATCGGCGCGAATGACGCTATTAAACCAGATATTAGCCTGTTTGGCGATAGTAGCTTTACCGATGATCCATGCGCCAGGGGCGACAAAGACATCCGCTTCCAGTTTAGGAAAATGTCCTTTATAGGCTAAGAGTCTTGAGTGCACTGTTCACCCCTCCTGCTGCGCTACGATATTTTTCAAACAACCTATCCCGTCGATGCAGACTTCAACGCAATCGCCGATCTGCATCGCTCCGACGCCTGCTGGTGTACCGGTTAAAATTAGATCGCCCGCTTCTAGTGTCATGATCTGAGAAATATAAGACACGAGTTGCTGCGGCGAAAAAATCAGATTTTTCGTATTGCTCTGCTGACGCATCGTTTGATTCAAGAGCAGAGAAATTGTCAGCTGACTTGTGTCAATTTCGGTTTCGATCCAGGGACCGAGGGGCAAAAACGTATCGAACGACTTGCCGCGTGTCCACTGTCCGTCTTTGAATTGGAGATCGCGGGCCGTCACGTCATTGGCGCATGTATAGCCCAGTATGGCGGCAGATGCCTGCTCCAGCGTGGCGTGCTTTGCTCTTTGGCCGATGACGATTGCCAGTTCTGCTTCATAATGCAGATTGTTCGTCTGGCGTGGTGAGATGATTGCGTCACCAGGACCGATCAGCGACGACGGCGGTTTCAAAAAAAGTAAAGGCTCTTTCGGTAGTGGTAATTTCATTTCTACTGCATGATCATGGTAATTGAGCCCGACGCAAACGATCTTACTTGGCTGACACGGAGCCAGTAGAGTGACGTCATCAATGTTCAGATATGCATCGCTCCATTGCAACGGTTTGGTGTAGGGGCTCGTAAGGAGTGGAAATACGTGTGCTTCATTCAAAAATCCCCACGCTTTTGACCCGGATAAATCAGCATAGTAAATGATTTTCATATGAACCCCCTTTATTGCTTGCAATAAAAAAGTAAATGCATAATAAGCTTCTTCGCGCTGACGAGAGCTATTTCCTGTTATAGTTTCGTAAATTAATTTATGATTTATCCAGAGATATTTGATTTGTAGTGACAGTATAAAAAAACTCACAGGCCTAAACCTGTGAGTTTAAATATTTATTAAGTTAAACTGGTCGGAGCGACACGACTTGAACGTGCGGCCTCTACCACCCCAAGGTAGCGCTCTACCAAGCTGAGCTACGCCCCGACTGACATTTATAATTTTACACAAAAACGCTCATTCTGTCAACAAGATTCTAGATAACCTGCGCACCACGAGCGTCAATTTCAAGAATATGAGCTTGGGCGGCAATTCCAGCCTTTGAAAATGCAGTTACCATAGCATCGGCAATTGCTGCGTCGAATCGGTCACAAAAGGCAAGCAATGTTGGACCGGCACCGCTGATAACGGCGCCTAAGGCACCGGCAGAAATTGCAGCGGCAAAAACCGCCTCCATAGCTGGAATTAGTTGACTACGATAGGGTTGATGCAAACGATCCTGTAATGCGAGCGGCAGATATTGATATTGTCCGCTACATAACGCTGCAGCAAGGAGTGAGCTGTGCGAAACATTGAATAGGGCGTCTTTCATCGAGACTTCGCTAGGCATTACCGCACGTGCTTTACGAGTCGACAGTTCGAACGCCGGTACAGCGACTGCGAGGAACAACGGCTTGGCAGGGAGAAAATGAAGGGCGCTGATTGTGCCGTCCTCCTCTAGCGTGCTTACTGTAATGCCGCCGAATAATGCCGGGGCAACATTGTCAGGATGACCTTCCATTCTTGTGGCAAGCTCCAGCAGTTTTTGATTGCTTAGCGGGCTGTTCAAACTGGCATTTGCAGCGACTAAACCGCCGACGATCGCAGCGGCGCTGCTGCCTAGGCCGCGCGCAAGCGGAATTGCGTTACGTAAGGTCAGTCGGAATCCAGGCAAGGTTTTACCGACCGTGTCATACACCATTTTCACTGCCTGAAAGACGATGTTGCTTTCATCGGTTGTCAGATCGGCTGCCCCTTCGCCTTGATTAACGATTGCGAGCTCGCCAGTCGCAGAAAGCGTTAAGTCTAACTCATTGTAAATGGTACATGCAATTCCTAACGTATCGAAGCCAGGACCACAGTTTGCAGTTGTTCCCGGAACACGTACAGAAAAAGTGTTTGCCATAATAGCAATCTCCCAGTGTTATTGTCCTACTACGCGGATTACGCCACGGATTTGGCTGACGACAGACATACCGCCGATGGTGCTCATGGCCAGACGGATATTGGCATCGCTGACTTTATAAGTAAGCAAGACAAGTTCTGAACAGGCATCCACTTTTCGTTTTTGAATGACCGAATGCAGACTGACTTGCTGTGCGCCGAACGCACCAGCGATTGCTGCCAACACGCCAGGTTTATCCTCGACTAAGAGGCGGATATAGTACGGCGATTCAGTTTGTTCTGGCGTCAGAAAATTCTTCTGATTGAAGCAAGTGCATAAAATTCGTCCGCTACAGCCGTGATAGATGTCGCGCGCCGCATCTATGATATCAGCAACGACGGCGCTTGCAGTCGGCATTTCGCCAGCGCCGCGTCCGTAAAACATTGTTTCGCCGACTGCGTCGCCGCGAACATAAATTGCGTTATAGACATCATTTACAGAGGCCAGCGGATGGCTGACTGGAATGAATGAGGGATGCACACGGACGTCGATGCCTTCTGGCGTGTCTTTAGCAATGGCCAGTAGCTTGATGACAAAGCCAAGTTCTTTGGCATAGGCAATATCTTCTGGCGTAATGGAGGTAATGCCTTCAGTATGCACATCGTCGATAGAAACGCGTGTGCCAAAGGCGATGGATGCTAAAATAGCCGCTTTGCGCGCTGCATCAAGACCACCGACGTCCGCTGTCGGGTCTGATTCAGCATAGCCTTTGGCTTGCGCTTCCGCCAGGACGGAAGCAAAATCAACGCCTTCCTGGGTCATTTTGGTCAGCATATAGTTGGTCGTGCCGTTCACGATCCCCATCACTTCGCTGATTTCATTGGCAGCCAGGCACTGTTTTAACGGCCGGATGATTGGAATACCGCCGCCGACGCTTGCTTCAAAGAGAAAATCCACTTGATTTTCTTCCGCAGCAGCATACAGTTCCTTGCCGTATTTTGCGACGGCATCTTTATTGGCTGTGATAACATGTTTGCCGGATTTCATGGCGCGCAACATGTAGTCCTTTGCCGGATCTTCTCCACCCATCAATTCGACGACAATGTCGATGTCTGCATCATTGAGAATGTCTTCAAATGATGCAGTCAGTTTTGTCGTCGCGGCGAGAGCGCGGTGCTTTTCAAGATTACGCACTAAAATCGTTTTAACGTTAATCGGCAGTCCGGTCTTTCTTGCAATAGAAGGTCCATTAGCAGTAAGGAGTTTGACAACGCCCGTACCAACGGTTCCCATTCCCAGCAGTCCTACGTTTATTATCGTCTTTTCCGTCATATAGCGCCATCCTCCTTCTATAGTCGTTCCAGGTCTAAGCCTGTCCCAATACTTCCAGGCGTTTGACGCCTTCGACCATCCGCAATTTATCCAGCAATGCTTCCAAGTCAATGACGAGTTCAGCCGTTTCCAGCGAAACCGTGGCGTTGGCAACGCCTTGCAGAGGGATTCCTTGGTTAATCGTCAGAACACTGCCGTGATCGGCGGCAATCGTGTTTAAGACACGCGACAGGACGCCTTGCTTGTGTTCTAGTAATAAAGCCAAGGTTACAATTTTTTCTTTACTTGCTTCATAAAAAGGAAACACATAATCTTTGTACTTATAATAGGCACTACGGCTCAATTCCATTTTTTCGACAGCCTCATTGATAGTACGAGCTTCGCCGCGTTTCAGCATGTCCTTGACCTTAATGGTTTTTTTGATTGCCTCGGGCAAAATTTCTTCTCGGACCAAATAAAAAACTGATTTTTGACTTACCACAATCTCGCCTCCCAGTATTGCACATATGGATAATTATCTGTTCATAGAAGACATTATATCACTAATTTTGAAAAAGACAAGGGCTAGAACGAAAAATGACAAGGACTCACGTTGTGAGTCCTTGCGGGTTTAACGCCTGTCTGACGGAGCGCTTGCATGGCCCATTTTTATTTTCAGCTCAGTGCCGCTTAACAAGCGTTTGATGTTGGCGGTGTGCCGTACAATAACAAACGTTGCCGCAATATAACCGAAATAGAGGTACTCTACCTTTTCGTTCATGAGCCAGACCAGAAGAGGTACTAGCGCGGCTCCGATAATTGAAGCCAGTGAGACATAGCGCGTAAAATAGACGATCAGGCACCAAGCCAGAAAGACCACAATGGTGATTTTAGGAATGACAACCGTGATGATGCCAAGGCCTGTAGCGACGCCACGTCCGCCTTTAAAATGCAAGAAAATCGACCAGTTGTGACCGACAATGGCGGCTATTCCTACTGATAATAAAATCAATGGCGATGTAGTCACCTGCATCGCGCCATAAACAGCGAAAATGCCTTTGCCGGTGTCAGTGAGAAAGACGAGTAACGCAGGTTTATAGCCCAACGTTCGAAATGCATTAGTGGCGCCGATATTTTTGCTGCCATGCTCGCGCAAATCAATGCCGTAAAGATGCCGGCCAATCAGCAATCCATTAGGAATCGCGCCTAAAAGGTAACCGAAAAGCAATAAAATGAGCCACGTGGAATCCATCTAGTATACCTCTCTTCTATCTCTGTACTAGCGGTTTATTCAGTTTCTTCTTTGCGACCACGAACGACCAGCTTCAATGGCGTACCTTCAAAGCCGAAGCTCTCACGCAATTTATTCTCCAGAAAGCGCAAATAGGAAAAATGCATGATTTCCGGTTCGTTAACAAAGAAGACAAATGTTGGTGGTTTTACATTCGCTTGAGTCGAGAAATAAATCTTTAAACGGCGACCGCGATGCGACGGAGGCGGATTGATGGCAACCGCATCTTCAATAACCTGATTCAAGACGCTAGTCGAGACTCGCATCGCGTTCTGGTCGGCGACAAATTTGATGAGTTCGGTGACGCGGTGCACACGCTGCTTTGTTAGTGCCGACAGGAACATGATCGGCGCATATTGCATGAAAATCAGTTCGCTGCGAATTTCTTCCGTAAAGCGCAGTGATGTCTTGGTATCTTTCTCGACCAGATCCCATTTGTTGACAATAATGACAATGCCTTTGCCTGCTTCGTGCGCGTAACCAGCAATCTTCTTATCCTGTTCGGTAACGCCATCAAGGGCATCGATGACCATCAATACGACGTCACTGCGGTCGACGGCACGCAGCGAGCGAATGACGCTGTAACGTTCAACCGGCAAGTCTATCTTTGCTTTGCGACGCATACCAGCCGTATCAATCAGCACATAGGATGTGCCTTCTTTTTGGAAGTGAGTGTCGATGGCGTCGCGTGTCGTACCGGGAATATCGCTGACGATGACGCGATCCTCACCAAGTACAGCGTTAACAAGTGATGATTTGCCGACATTCGGGCGACCGATGACTGCGACACGGATTTGATCGTCGTCGCGTTCTTCGTCCTGATTGGTCGGCAATATTTTTATGATTTCATCGAGTAAATCGCCGATGTTGAGTGCATTAGCGCTAGAAATCGGCATCGGATCCCCTAGGCCGAGACCATAAAACTCATAGACATCGGTCATATCCTTAGGGCTATCGGCTTTGTTAACTGCAAGCAGGACAGGTTTGCGCGTGCCGCGTAAGATGGTTGCGATTTCTTCATCAGCGGTAGTCATGCCGGCTTTCGCATCAACCATAAAAAGAATAGCATCGGCTTCTTCTATGGCCAACTGTGCCTGATAGCGCATTGCAGTCAGGATTTTGTCCGAGCTTTCTAATTCGATGCCGCCAGTATCGATCATTGTGAACTTTTGATCAAGCCATTCGGCGTCCATATAAATCCGGTCGCGGGTTACGCCGGGCATATCTTCGACGATAGAAACCCGTTGACTGCCAAGATAATTAAAAAGAGTCGATTTTCCCACGTTGGGTCGACCAACAATGGCCAAGATTGGTTTACTCATTTTTATTCACACCTAACTGTTTTAAAATTCGCTGCCGCAGCGTGCGGCAGTCTGATGCAGGGCATACGGATGCTTGATTTCGCGCATTTCGGTTACCAAATGCGCTATGGCGCATATTTCTTCCGGCGCATAACGGCCGGTAAGGATCAATTCAGGCTTAGGTTGTGCGGTTGAACAAAAATCCTTTAAAAAGGCGACTACGCTATTGGTATCCAAAAGCTTGCATGCCATTGCGACGTTAATTTCATCTAAAATGACAATATCAAATTTACCGGACAGAATAATCTCCTTAGCCTGATGCCAGCCATTTTGTGCCAGCTTAATGTCAATTTGTTCCGGCGCGGCGAGGTTGACAAAGTCATTGCGTCCTACCTGCAGCAAGGTGAAGTTGGGTAAAAGTCCCTTCAGTTTTGCTTCGCCGTAATCGTCGCTCTCTTTCATAAATTGGATCATGCAGACGCGAAAACCGTGTCCGCATGCGCGTAGCGCAAGACCGAGAGCCGCAGTTGTCTTCCCTTTTCCGTCGCCTGTATAAACCTGAAGCAGTCCTAATTCCGTCACTTTTCATTACCTCCAGGCAGTCAACAAAGTATGAAGCTCTTGTGCCGAATAGGCTGGGTAGACTTTGCTGTTTAGCTTGCTTGACAGTTCCTCCAGCGTCATGCCGTCCAAAAAGACGCTTTCTCCTTTGCGCAACGAAACGCCAGGAATGATAATACCGTCGCGATTTTCGCAAGGCGGTAATGAATCCAGTATATCACTACCAGTCAACAATCCGCTAACAGTAATTTTCGGACCAAAGAAACGGTTAGCGACCGGCTGCAGTCGAAGCAGCAGGTTTGGCACGCTGAGGTCGTCCAGTAACGGAGTGAGAACCTTCGCTGCTGACATGCCGCAGACGACGTCGATTACGCGCTGCGTAGCATAAGGTGCAGGTTGCTTTTGTCTTAGCGTTTCCTGCCAGTCATCGAGAAAGGAGCGAACCAGGCCGACGCCGTTTTCCAACTGCGGAAAGCCGTCGTAATGTGCGGCTGGAGGTAAATCAATGCCGGCCATCAGATAAAATTCATCCGCCAAATGGATAAAGGAATCGCCGCTTTGCTCGCGACACTTGCTTCGCCATGCTTCAACCTGCTGGATGACGTGTTTGGCCGATTCGGCGTTGAAGGTTTCCAGTTCAGGGCAGTCGTCGCGATATTGCGTCAAGCCTACCGGTACGATGGCGACAGAGAGGACGGACGGTTTGAGCTTATACAGATCGCCAAGCGTCTGCTCAAGGACGTCGCCGTCATTCAAACCCGGGCAGAGGACGATTTGCGTATGCAGTTCGATTCCTGCATCAATCAATTCTTTGAGCTGATCCGGAAGTCGGGAGGCATTCTTGTTGTTAAGCAGGCTGGAACGTACTTCAGGATCGGTCGCATGAACCGATATGTAAAGCGGTGTTAAATGGAACGACTGGATCCGCTGCATGTCTTTCGGCGTCAAATTCGTTAAGGTTACAAAATTACCATACAGAAAAGACAAACGATAATCGTCATCTTTCACATATAAACTTTCTCGCATTCCTTTCGGCATTTGATCGACAAAGCAAAAAACGCAACGATTTGCGCAACGGCGAACCGAATCAAAGACTGCGCTTTCAAATTCGACGCCTAAGTCTTCGTGATATTCTTTTTCAAGTTCGATAATTTCTTGATCGCCATTCGATTTTTCAATGAGCAGTTCGAGATATTCATCAGCCAAGGCAAAGCTGAGATCAATAATATCAGAAACGTTTTGATCATTTACTTTTAAAAGGCGATCACCAGCCGCCAGCCCAATCTCTTCTCCCAAACTATCAGGATGGACCTTGGAAATAATGCCCTGGGGACTCATAGGGGAACACCTCACTTCTTTCAAATTTTGACGTTTTACCAAACAAACAGATAGAGAGTGATGAAGAACACCACTCTCTATACCGCCATCATATCTATTATGAGAAAAGTTATGCCTTTAGTCAATAGCAAGCGTAGTGCGATTGGCATAACCGTGCAGTGAAAAGCCCCGTTGCTTGAGCCATTCGGCGCAAAAACCGCTGATGATCAACGGTTTTTGCGTTAGGCCCTGCGGTTTGCTCGCGCCGGTCAACAGCATAATTGTCTTCATATCATGGAGAAAGCGTTGGAATGTTTGATATGTTTCTTGAATGCTTTCTTGCAGTATTTGTTGCAAAAAAGGCGTCGCAAGTGCGACGGAGGCAGCGCCGAGCGATAAAGCCTTGACCGCATCAAGCGGTGTGCGCACGCCGCCGGAAACGATGACGGGAAGTTTGTCAGAGACGGTTTGTAATGTTTCTACGGCGCTGATTACGGTAGGGATTCCCCAGCGTAAAAAATCTTCGTGTGGTTGAGGATATTGGCGGCTTGATTCAATGGCCGCAAAATTGGTGCCGCCAGCGCCTCCGATGTCAATTGCCCGAATTCCGGTGGAAAGCAATTCTCTGACTTGTTCGCGCGCCATTCCGAAACCGACTTCTTTTACGATGACCGGAACTGCCAATGCAGCGGCGATTTCAGCAATGTTATTCAGGTAACGACTGAAATCGCGATCTCCTTCCGGCATCAGCAGTTCTTGGGCCGGATTCAAATGAATTTGCAGCGCCTGTGCTTCAAGCATTTTGACTGCAAGCTCGGCCTGTTTCACATTGGCATGCGCACCAAGGTTGGCAAAGATGATTCCGTCTGGATTTTTTTTGCGGACAATTCGATAGGATTCAATAAAATGGCTGTCTTCGAGTGCCGCATACTGCGAGCCTACTGCCATCGGCATTTTGGTTTTTGCTGCAAAAGTCGCCAGCAGTCCATTGACGGAGAGAACGTCTTCTGCGCCGCCGGTAATGGCGTTTAAAAGAAGTGGTTGCGGCAAAGTCCAATCGAGCAGTTTTGTTTCAAGTGTAATCTCCTGCCAATCTATGGAGGGCAGACAGTTGTGAATTAAATGAATATCAGAAAAACCGGCGGATATCGGACCATCAGGCAGTTCCAACGCATGATGCAGGTGGTCTAACTTGCGCGACTGGCGTGAAGGTTGTTCACCCATGCCTATTTTTTCTCCAATTGGCTGAACAAATGAGCGAATTTATCGCCGAGCGTCGGGACGTCTGACTGCTGTTCAGTAAGATAATCTTGATATTCGGCGCGTTCGGCGTCAAGTTTGATCTGCGTAACACTTAGTGTCAGGCGTTTGGTAGCCGGTTCAATTTCAAGAATCTTAGCCGGAAATGTCTGACCGAGCGTTACGGCTTCGTCAGCAGTATGAATCGTTTTTTCGCTCAATTCGGCGAGGCGGATCAATCCCTCTACCCCATCAAGAACTTTTACGAATGCACCGAATTTAGCAAGCCGTGTGACAGTGACGTCAACAATCATACCGGCTTTCAGCGCGGCAGCGGAAGCCAACCAAGGATCGGGTTGCAGATCCTTTAGACTCAACGAAATTCGCTTGCTTTCCAGATCCACCTTGAGGATGCGAACTTTGACATTGTCTCCTTCATTGAGCACTTCACTGGGCGACTTGACCCTTTGCCAAGCCAAATCGGAAATGTGGATTAAACCGTCGATGCCGCCAAGATCGACGAATGCACCGAAATCGGCCAGTCGTCTAACTGTGCCGGTCACATCAGAGCCAACCGTCAACGATTGCAACGTCTTTTGAGCCTGCAGTTCCTGCTGCTGCCGCAGATGTGTTTTGTGCGATAAAACTAGCTTTTTACTGGATTCAAAAGCTTCAATGACAAATACCGTCAGGGTCTGTCCGACGTAAGTGTTCAGGTCGGATACCGAACCTAGCGCAACATGGGAAGCAGGGATGAAACCGGAAACTCCGTTCACGGCGACGCGCACCCCTCCTTTGACAGCTTCAGTGACATGTGCTTCGAGTGGCAGATGATTTTCTTGCGCGGCCAAGATTTCTTCCCAAGCCAAACGTTCCTGAATTCGCTTGCGCGACAGTTTGATACTGCCGTCACTGCTGCCGTCAGATAGGACCAGCAGGCTCAGTTCTTCGCCGAGCTGGACGATTTGTTCCGGGCGCTCAGGCGTCGGATAAGCCAGCTCACTCAATTCGATAACCGCTTCACCTTTAAAACCGATATCGACAAACACGTCTGTTTCGCGGATGGCTACTACTTTACCGCGCAGAAGCGAACCAACTTCAACTGATTTCACATTTTGCAGGTGATTTTCCAACATTTCATTAAAATTTTGCATTCTTTCCAAGACCTCCTCAATAATCCAATCTGGCGTAGATGCGCCAGCGGTGATACCTATCCTGTCCTTGCCTTTCAGTTCGGAGAATTTTAGTTCTTCAGCAGTTTCGATATGGAGGGTTCGTGTGGCATACTGTGCGCAAATTTCGACCAGGTGGGCCGTGTTAGCACTATTTTTGCCTCCGATGACCAACATGACATCAACAATTTGGGCCAATTCTGCTGCAGCTTGCTGACGCTGTTCGGTGGCTGTGCAAATTGTTTTTTTTACCACGAGTTCAGGTGTTTTGTTTTGCAAAATAGCTGTCAGTTCGGCAAAGGCCTGTTCCGAAAACGTTGTTTGTGCGACTAAGCCAATGCGTGAAAATAATGCGACATCCTCTGCCTCCGCCGCATTTTCTACCGTCAATGCCTGGTTATCAGTCCAGGCTACGATGCCTTTCACTTCAGGATGCTTGGCTTCGCCGATGACGATAACCTGGCAGCCGGAGTCAAATAGTTCTTTTGCAGCTTGTTGCGCTTTTTTAACGTGAGGGCAGGTCGCATCAACGACCTTCAGTCCTCTTATTTCTGCGGCCTTATATATCTGAGGGCCTACGCCGTGTGAACGGATGATAACCGTGCTGCCGGAAGGGATCTGATCAATATCGTCAACGGCGATAATTCCGTTAGCATGTAAATTGGATACGACCTGGGGGTTATGAATAATCGGTCCCAGTGTGTAAACGGTTGATCCAGGAGTCTGAGCGGCCTGATCTAATGCCAACGAGACGGCCCTTTTTACTCCGTAACAAAAGCCGCAATGCTTCGCTGTAAGAATTTGCATAGAAAGACCTCCTATTTTTTAACCAATAATAAATTCGACGAAAAATAAAAAAAACCTTTATTGACGTGAAAAAAAGCAATCCACGTTGTTGTGGATTGCTTTTTTGGCAGAATTTGCTAACTTGGAATGTTTGGTTTTGTTTCACCATATCGACACACGGCCTCAATTTCCGTATTCATGCCGACAGCTTTATCGGTCCGATAAAGTTCATTCCATTTACGTATCGAATCTAGCAAGGTAATCACAACTAAGACAATCAAGACAACGCTGACCGAACCGTTAATATTTCCCAGCATATCACCGCGTTTGAAAAACATTTGAATATTCATCACGCCGGCAATGATGACGGTGAAGGCTAAGAATATCATTGGCAGCAACGTCACTAGCGAATGAAGTTTATTGTCGGACACTTTCAAGATAATAGTCGTGCCAATCGCGAGTGCGACTACGGCAAGCAATTGGTTTGCCACGCCAAACAACGGCCAGATGCTCGCAACGTCGCCGCTGTATAGCAGATAGCCCCAGCAAAGAGTGACTAATGCGCTGGTGAAAAGAATGCCCGGCCACCAGTTGGGCCGTTTCATCGGCTCGTAGAGATAAGTGCCGATAATATCCTGTAGAATGTAACGGGCTACGCGGGTTCCCGCGTCAATCGTTGTTAGGATAAAGAGTGCTTCAAACATGATGGCGAACTGATACCAGTAATTCATCAGATGCCCCATACCGCCGATGCTGGAGAATATTTTTGCCATGCCGACGGCTAAAGAAACCGCACCACCTGGTCGTCCGGCGACATCCATGCCAACGAGACCGGATAATTCTTTTAAGCTTACCGGAGGAATGTTTAGTTTGGCAAATACAGCTGGAGGCGTATTGATGGCAAAATAATCACCAGGCATCAGTACGACAGCCGAAATAAGAGCCATGACCGCGACGAATCCTTCGGTGAGCATACCGCCGTAAGCAATTGCCCTGGCTTGCGTTTCGCGTTCGATCATTTTGGGCGTTGTGCCGGAACTAATCAGCGAATGGAAGCCGGAAATTGCGCCGCAAGCAATGGTGATGAAGACGAACGGCCAAACCGGTCCGGGAATGATCGGTCCACCGCCATCGACGAATTGCGTTGTAAACGGCATGTTAATCGTCGGTTGGACAACTAGTATGCCAAGTGCTAACGCTGCGACCGTGCCGATTTTCATATAGGAACTGAGATAATCGCGCGGCGCAAGTAACAGCCAGACCGGTAATACGGCGGCAAAGAAACCGTAGGTGGGCAGCGCCAGCGCCAGTTCATTACGCGTAAGTGTGAAGTGTGGAGCCCAGGAAGACGCGGGTATATAGCTTCCGGTAAACACTGCGCCAAGGACGAGTAAAAAACCGACGATTGAACCGGAACGTATCGAACCGGGAGCAATTTTAAACATGTATAAGCCAATGACAATTGCGATCGGAATTGTCATGAAGAGCGTATAAACTCCCCATGGATTGTTAAACAATGCGTTCACTACCACGATTGCAAGACCCGCCAAAGCGACAATGATAATGAACAAAATGGCAAATGACGTGGTTACGCCAGTCAGCGGCCCTACTTCACGCCGAGCAATTGTTGCCAGAGACTGGCCGTTATGGCGCACCGAAGCAAACAAAATGATCAGATCATGGACTGCGCCGGCAAAAACCGAACCGAGTAAGATCCACATGAAGCCGGGACCCCAACCATATTGAGCGGCTAAAACAGGACCTACTAGAGGTCCTGCACCAGCAATTGCGGCAAAATGATGTCCAAACAAAACCCATTTGTTTGTTGGGACAAATTCGCGTCCGTCGTTGCAGCGATAAGCCGGAGTAATATTAGCATCGTTCAGGAATAAGATTTTTGTAGTGATAAATGCGGAGTAATACCGATAGGCAAGTACAAAAAAACACGCGGCGATGATGAGCAATGTGACCGAATTCATTATCAAGTCATCTCCTTTTTGTTTGTCTTACAACTTGATTTTTACAAGAACACCTCCTACGAAGAGTAATAATTATACTACCATTGTCCAAATATAGTATACATCAAGTAGACAATAGTTTAAAGATTTTACCATAATAAAAAAACAAACAGGCTATAAATTAAAAGTTCCCCCACAGGGTAGACTGTTCTGTCCACTCAGCGGGGGCGTTTAACTTAGCTTTTATTTGCGGCATTCGCTTGTTGCACAGCGATTTCCGCCATGATTTTTTCTCCCAGAGTTGCTGAATTTTTACGATACTCAGGATTGGCATCTGGATAAATAGCGGGACCAAAACGAATCACAAAAACAGGCAGCCATGAAGTGCCGGAAAACACCTTATTCGTGCCGATAATTGCCGTGGGAATGATCGGCACATTTGCTTTGAGGGCAATCATAGAGATGCCGGCTTCCGCTTTTCCTAGCTCTCCGGTTTTGCTGCGCGTGCCTTCTGGAAATAGTCCCAATAATTGGCCGCGTTCTAACAGGGAGAGGGCGTTGCGAATCGCATTGCGGTCTGCGCTTCCGCGCTTGACAGGGAAGGCATTCAATGCAGAAATGATCATGCGCAGTAAGCTATTTTTAAATAATTCTTCCTTGGCCATAAAATGGATCGGGCGTTCAAGTGCCGTTCCGAGCAGCGGCGGATCCCAGAGACTGATGTGATTAGCGGCAATGATTGCGCCGCCTTGTGCGGGAATATTTTGCAACCCTTCCACTTTCCAGCGAAAGAGGAAGCGAAAGATGAGAAAGAAAAAAGCGCGGGCAAGATTATACAAGATTTTCCCGCCTTTCTGCGACGCCTAAAATAGCAGCCGTAACCTCTTTAATCGTCAAGCCGGTTGTGTCAATCAGTACAGCATCTTCGGCCTGACGCAGCGGCGCCGTTTCACGCTCATAGTCTTGCTTGTCGCGTGCTGCGATTTCCTGCATCAATTCTTCGAGCGAACAAGTAAAGCCGTTATTAGTCAGCTCAAGCCAACGGCGCTTTGCTCGTTCTTCGATTGAAGCGGTAAGAAAAATTTTGATTTCGGCGTTTGGAAGAACGGCTGTTCCAATATCGCGTCCGTCCATCACGACGCCGCCGCATTCAGCCATTTCCTGTTGCATTGCGAGCAAAATTTTACGTACGCCTGCAATCGCGGCAACGACGGGAACCAGTCTGGAAATTTCCGGATTGCGAATGGTTTCGCTGATATCGTTGCCGTCGGCGAAAACACGAGTTTTACCGTCAATACTTGTAAGGCGAAGCGAAAGTTTTTCCACTAATGAGATAATGCGGGCTTCATTAGTTAGTGCTATCTTTTCTGCCTGAACTTTCCAGGCTACGGCGCGATACATCGCACCGGTGTCAATATAAATATATTGCAATGCGGCGGCTACCAGGCGGGCGATTGTACTCTTGCCTGCGCCAGCCGGTCCGTCAATGGCAATGGTGAATGGTTTCATCCTCTTAGACATCCTCCTTAGCGATGGTTTGCAAAACTTCAAAAAAGGCAGGATAAGATATGGATACACAGGAGGGGTTATCAATTGAACAGCCGGCGTGGCGGCTGCCGGCGATAGCCATGGCCATGGCCATGCGATGATCATGATAAGAATGACAATCGCCCCAGTGCAATTTCTGTGGACCGTCAATAATCAGGCCGTCATCAGTTTCTTCCAATATAGCGCCCATACGGCGTAGCTCTGCAGCGACGGCGGTTAGGCGATCCGTTTCTTTAACGCGCAGTTCCGATGCATCGCGAATCACGGTGCGGCCTTCGGCGGACAGGGCTGCGACGGCTAGGACAGGAATCTCGTCGACGAGCCGAGGAATCATGGCTCCGCCGATTTCAATGCCACGCAAGTTGGCGAAGCGGACTTTCAGATCGGCGACTGGCTCGCTACCGCTGCTGCGTTCATTTACAGTTTCAATTGAAGCGCCCATTGCCTGCAATGCGTCAATGATGCCGGTGCGCGTCGGATTCATCCCCACATTACGGAGTAATAGCTCACTATTTGGAATAATTGATGCAGCAACTAACCAAAAGGCGGCGGAACTAATATCACCAGGAACAATGATTTCCGGCGGTGCAATCAGTTTATCGACCGGAGTCAATTGGACAGTGGTTCCTTCGCGGCAAATCGTGACGCCAAATGTTTCCAGCATCCGTTCCGTGTGATCTCGCGAGACATAAGGTTCCGTTACGCTACTGGCGCTGTCGGCGAACAAGGTGGCGAGCAAGATAGCTGATTTGACTTGCGCACTGGCCATCGGCATTTCATAACGGATGCCATGGAACGTTTCTGGCGGTTGAATTGCAATAGGCAAAAGATTACCGTTTTGTCGACCACTCAAGTTGGCGCCCATCAGGCGCAACGGTTTGGCAACGCGAGACATTGGACGTGCGCGCAGCGAATCATCGCCAGTCAACGCCGTAAAAAAAGGCTGACCGGAGAGAATACCTGTTAACAAACGCAATGTCGTGCCTGAATTTCCCGCGTCTAACACAACGGCTGGTTCTGTTAAGCCGTGCAAGCCGTTTCCCTGTACCCAGAGCGCATCATCCGGCGTTTGCCAGATTTTCGCACCAAGCGCTTTCATACAAGAAACGGTTGATAAGCAGTCTTGTGCATAGAGGAAATTTCGTATGCAGACAGGCGTATCGGCTAAAGCGGAAAACATGACACTGCGATGAGAAACAGACTTATCGCCGGGAATATCGATCACGCCTTGAAGCTGTTTAATCGGAAGAATCCGCGTCGCTTGCATATCGGTCATAACAAGGCCCCTTTCACAAATTGAATTTCTAGACGCTACGGTCGATCGCAGCAGCAATTTTGGAGAGTTCAGTCATTAATTGCGTGAAGTTTTGCGGGATTAATGATTGCGGGCCATCAGACACCGCCTCTTCCGGACAGGGATGCACTTCGACAATTAGACCATCAGCACCAGAGGCTACGCCTGCACGTGCCATCGGCGTCACTAAACGCCAGTTTCCTGTGCCGTGACTCGGATCGACGATGATTGGTAAATGGCTCAAGTGTTTCACCAGCGGAATGGCATTCAAATCCAATGTATTGCGCGTATAAGTTTCAAAGGTACGAATACCACGTTCGCATAAGACAATTTTTTCATTGCCGCCAGCCATGATGTACTCCGCGGCCATCAGCCACTCCTCCACTGTGGCTGATAAACCACGTTTTAGCAAAATTGGTTTATCGGTTTTTGCCACTTCTTTCAGCAACGCGAAATTTTGCATATTGCGAGCGCCAATCTGCAGCATATCGACATAGTTCAGCGTCAGTTCGACGGTTCGCGGATCAGTGACCTCAGAAACAACCGGCATATCCACCTGTTCTGAAACAGTTCGCAAAATTTTGAGACCTTCTAATTCAAGCCCCTGGAAACTGTAAGGCGAAGTACGCGGTTTGTAAGCACCGCCACGCAACATAGAAGCGCCAGCAGCCTTGACTAACTGCGCGGTTTCCAAAAACTGCTCAGGACTTTCGACCGCGCAGGGACCGGCGATGACCGGTATAAGCGGGCTGCCAAAGACAACATGGCGGACGTGAACTAAGCTGTCATCAGCCTTCAGCTCACGGCTGACCAGTTTGAAAGGCGTCAGTATGTTCACTACTTTTTCAACGCCGCTCATTCTTTCATAGAGATCCGAGTCATGCGCAGCAGAGTCACCGACTGCGGTAATCAATGTTTTGCCATTGCTAGTCACGCAATAGGCATCCAAGCTATGCTGTTTTAATTTCTCTACGACACGTTGAATCGAATCGGGAGAAGTTGTATTCATCATAATAATCATGGGCGGACAAGCCTCCGAATTTTCGTTTAAAAATCATTTATCTAAGAATTCACCATAATGGGCGGATATCCTTTAAGCAAAAATTATTCTGACTGCAATTTTTCGGCAGCTGATTTGCCAGCGACGTAGCCGGTAGAAAATGCGGCCTGCAGATTGAAACCACCGGTGTAAGCATCGATGTCAAGTACCTCGCCAGCCAAATACAAGCCTGGAACCAGCCTCGATTCCATCGTTTTCGGATTGACTTCTTTGACATGGATGCCGCCAGCCGTGACGATTGCTTCCGCCAACGGGCGCGGTCGAGTGATGGTGAACGTCAGACCCAGCAATTGTTCCAAGATGCGCTGTCGCTCTTCCTTAGTGATTTGATTGACGGGTTTGTCCGGGTCGAGAAAAGCGAGGTCAATAACGACAGGAATCATTGTAGAAGGCAAGAGTTCTGATAATGCATTTTTCAGCTGTTTGCGAGTGAATTTTTGGAAATCGCGCTGCAAACGTTTGTCCAACACTTCCTCGTCCAATGCCGGTTTTAAATTTATTTTGATAAAAGTATCGGAAACATCGGCATTTTCTTTCCAATGTTTAGCCAGTTGTGCACTAAGCGACAAAATGATTGGGCCGGTCAGGCCGAAGTGAGTGAACAACATTTCGCCGAACTCTTCGGCCACTTTGCGTCCGCCAAGCCAAATCTGCGCGGATACGTTACGCAGTGATAAACCTTGCAAATCTTTGACGACGCTCAATTCTTCCACTTCAAGCGGCACAAGAGCTGGATGAAGGGGTAGCAAACTGTGACCGGCGGCTTTAGCCAGATCATATCCGTCGCCGGAAGATCCTGTTGCGGGATAAGATGCGCCGCCAGTTGCTAAAATGACGTTGGTTGAATGGTATTGTTTACCGCTCCAAATCTCGACGCCGGCGATCCTTCCCTCTTCGATAAGCAAGCGTCTGACGCGCATGTTTGGCAGCACGGTTGTTGCCGTTGTCAAAGTCTGCGCAAGTGCTGCAATAATATCGCCTGCTTGGTCGCTGACTGGAAAAATTCGCCCGCCGCGTTCAGTTTTCAAAGGAACATGATGCTCTTCAAAAAAAGCTATCAAATCTTGATTGGTGAATTGGCGTAGCGCACTATAGAGAAAGCGCCCATTACCGGGAAAGTATTTAGGGAAATCTTCGATGGGGGCGATGTTTGTCACATTGCAGCGGCCTTTACCGGTAATGCGCAATTTACGCCCTACCGTCGCCATACGCTCTAAAAGCAGGATTTTTTTCGCACCGTACTGCTGTGCGCTAATCGCGGCCATGAGGCCTGCGGCACCACCGCCGATAATGATAATATCGTACATGAATAATCCCCTTTATTTGCTTTGTTTAGGCCCAACCGCAAAGGAACGCAGGCGAGTAAGTTCTTCCGGCGTCAAGCGGCGATAAGCGCCGGGATTTAAACCCTCCAGGCTTAGAAATGCCAAAGCGCTGCGCATCAAGTGTTGCACCGGATGACCAACCGCTTCGCACATACGGCGGATTTGACGATTTTTCCCTTCAAAGATACGAATTTTAATGACACTGAAATCGTCGCCCTTATCATAAGAAACGGCTTCGACTTTAGCCGGCGCAGTCAGGCCATCCTCTAGTTCAACTCCGTCACGCAATCGTTTAAGATCAGCGGCGCTTGGACGGCCTTTGACACGGGCCAGATATGTTTTGTAAATTTTCTGACTCGGATGAAGCAAGGCATGGGTAAGCGCACCGTCATTCGTCATTAGCAGCAAACCTTCGGTGTAATAATCGAGTCGGCCAACCGGATATAATCGCCCCGGCAAATCTGTGAGAAGATCGGCTACGGTAGGTCGTCCTTGCGGATCGCTCATTGTCGTAACGACGCCGGATGGTTTGTAAAGCAGCACATAATCAAGCGCTTCTTCGTGAATGATTTTGCCGTTAACAGTGACCTTATCGCTTCCCGGCTTTACTTTCACGCCCATTTCGCGAACGATCTGGTCGTTGATTTGCACTTTGCCTGCAAGGATCAACTGTTCGGCTTCGCGACGGGAGGCAAGGCCCGAACGGCTTATATATTTTTGCAATCTTTCTTCCATTTGGTACTCCTTTATTTTAAACGTAAGGGATATCGGTCCAATAGGCTCTTACTTTTGACGTAAGACCGGAAAATGTCTTTACCAAGGCACTGTGTAGGATCGCAAAAAAGGATTTTTGCTGATCGCTTTGTGCAGCCTGCAAATCAATCTGTTGGATCTCCTTGCCGTTGAAGAGTACCTTTGCTACACCGACTTTCTCGCCTTCTTGGATTGGCGCTGCCAATTTTGCCGGCAAATCGGTTTCAATCTTAATCGCCGGATCGTCTCCGTTGCGTATGGGAATCGTCACGCTTTGCGCGGCAATGACTTCGGTTTCGCCCTGAATGCCGTCGATGACACGTACTTTTTTCAGTACATCGCCTTGCGCGACGATACGACGCGACTTAAGTTGTGAAAAGCCGTAGTCAAGCAATTTGCGACTGTCCAGCCACATGGCGTCACTGTCCATAACGACAGCGACAAGTTGGATATCGCCGCGCAGGGCGCCGGATACCAGACAAGGGCCGGCCGCTTCGGTATAGCCTGTTTTTACTCCGTTAGCGCCGTCGTAGTTCCAAAGCAATTTGTTTTCGTTGAAGAGCTCCCGGGCAAATGGTTTTCCAGCCCAAGGCATGACGCGCTGTTTAGCGGAAACAATTTGACGAAACAGCGGGTTATGATAGCCGTAGGCGGCAATCAATGCGAGATCCTTTGCCGTTGATACATGATTCGGATCCGGCAAACCGCTTGAATTGGTGAAATGCGTATTAACGGCGCCGATTTCATGCGCCTTTTGCGTCATGCCTTTGGCAAATTCGGGCACTGAGCCGGATAGGTATTCGGCAACCGCTACCGTGGCATCATTGCCGGAGACTAGCATCATGCCATATAAAAGATCAATCAGACGCTGTTGCTCTCCAGCCTCCAGCCACATCGATGAGCCGTCAGTTGTTGCTGCGGCAGTACTTGCAGTGACTATGTCCTGTAGGCGGTTGCTTTCCAAAGCGATTATCAGACTCATCATTTTTGTCGTACTTGCGGGATAGCGTCGCTCATCGGCATTTAAACTATATAGCACCTGACCGGTCGTCACATCCATTACGACGGCTGCATGTGCGGTAATATCAGGCTGCGGCGCTGCATCTGCTTCGCTTACGAGCAGCAATGCGCCGAGCAGGGCGCTTACTAAGATGTGTTTAATCGGTTTCATCGTCGATGGTATCCTTTCTATATGGTCCGTCACTGTTCATTATCGTTGGCGACAATACATGCAAAGGGAAAAGCAGCCGATCAGGGCTGCTTTTCTGGTAAAAGCTCAACTAAAGGCGGCAATTCCTTCAAGCTGTTTAGACCCAGGCATTTTAGAAAATCCAGTGTTGTGCCGTATAAAATCGGACGACCGATCGCTTCCTTACGCCCTAGCTCGCGAATCAGCTGGCGTTCGACAAGATTAGAAAGTACGCGATCAATCTTAACGCCGCGAATGGCTTCAATTTCTTGTTTGGTAATCGGTTGTTTAAAAGCAATAATCGATAATGTTTCCAGCGCGGCCATTGAGAGACGGTGATCTTGGAATTGCACGAGCTTGGCAACGACATCGGCTAGAGAAGGCTTTGTACATAACTGATAGCCTTCGGCGACGCGAACGATCGTCAGGCCCCGTTCGTTGCTGGCCATGTCAGCTGTCAATTGTGCGGCCAACAAGTCGAGGCTTTCTTCCGATATTTCCAATATTGCGGCTAATTTTGCCGCAGCGACCGGATCGCCGCTGGCAAAGAGCAGCGCCTCCAGGTGGCTTTTTAAATGGCCATAAAACATAGCGTCTCACACTCACTCTTTCAAAAGAATGTAAATAGCGGCAAAATTGCCTTTTTGCTGTACGGTTACACGCTGCAGTTTGATTAATTCGAGTAGCGCAAGAAAGGAGGCAATCACTTCGCTTTTGGTACCGCTGCGAATAATGGTCTCGGAAAACTCCAGCTTGCCGTTGTATTTATGCAGCAATTGCAGAATATCATGAATTTTATCTTGGATGCTGATTTCTTCGCGATTCACGATCGAGTATTCTTCCAGACCGCTTTCCCAAACGGCGAGAAAAGCTTTGGTTAAAAGGTCTACGGTGATGCCGACCGGCAAACTTAAGACTGGCGTAATGACCTGCGGTGTACGCGTCATATATAGGTCGCGTTGTTCGCTCAATTCGGCCAAGTGTTCAGCCATTTGTTTGAATTTACGGTATTCCAACAGGCGATTCACCAGCTCTTGGCGTGGATCCTCCTCTTCGCCTTCATCTGGAAGTGCTTGCGGCGGCTTTGGCAGGAGCAGACGCGACTTAATCTGCAGCAAGGTTGCCGCCATTACGAGAAAGTCGCTGGCGACATCAATGTTGAATTCTTCCATTGCAGCTAGATAGGTCAGATACTGTTCAGTAAGCTCAGCAATCGGAATGTCATAAATGTCAACCTGACTTTTTTCAATCAGATGTAGCAATAACGCGAGCGGCCCTTCAAAGGCCGCTAACTGAATTTGATATGCGTTGCTCGTCATCGTGCCGGCTAACCGAGATGCATTGCTGAACGGACTTCGGCCATCGTGTCTTGTGCCACCTTGCGAGCCCGTTCGGCGCCTGCATGAAGGATTTCCGCTACCATGGCCGGCTTGGCGCTTAACTCGAGCCTTTTTTCATGCATCGGCGCTAATTGTTCCACCATTTGGGCAGCCAGACGTTTTTTGCAGTCTACGCAGCCGATTTCAGCTGCGCGGCAAGCTATGCTGATTTCTGAGCACTGCTCCTGATTGAACAGTTTATGAAAAGTGTATACATTGCAGACATCCGGATTGCCTTTATCGGTCCGTTTGACGCGCTGCGGATCCGTTACCATCAATCGTACGCGTGCTGTAATTTCTTCGGCGCTACCAGCAAAGGGGATCTCATTGCCATAGGATTTGCTCATTTTTCGTCCGTCAATGCCTGGCAGTACCGAAGATTTACTTAACATGCCTGCCGGTTCCGGGAAAATGGGTTGGTATAAATAATTGAAGCGACGGATAATTTCACGCGACAATTCAAGATGCGGCAACTGGTCTTCACCAACCGGAACCGTATCCGCTTTGTACAAGATGATATCTGCCGTCATCAATTCAGGATAGCCGAGAAAGCCATAGGTATTAATGTCCTTGCCCTGTTCGCCTAGTTGTTGAAGCTTATCTTTATAAGTCGGAACTCGTTCCAACCAAGACAGTGGCGTCATCATTGACAGCAAAAGATGCAACTCTGCGTGCTCCTTGACGTGAGATTGGACGAAAATGACGCTTTTTTCCGGGTCTAAGCCGGCGCTGAGCCAGTCGAGAGCCATATCATGAATTCGCTCCGGTATCTTGGAAGTGTCTTCATAAGAAGAAGTCAATGCGTGCCAGTCGACAATCGAAAAGAAACATTCGTAATCCCGTTGCAATTTCACCCAATTCTCCAATGCCCCGAGATAATTTCCCAGATGGAATCTGCCGGAGGGTTGCATACCGCTAAAAATACGTCCTTTAGTCATAGTGAATCGATCCCCTTTGCGATTATAATAAGAGCAGGATAATTTGTCTAAGCACGCCATGGATAAATGAACTGAGCGGCGTAAGCAGTTTGCCGATGATGCCGAGATATACCAAACCCAGCAAAATAAAAGTCCCATAAGGTTCTATCTTATTCATCCACATATCAAGTGTTCGTGAACGAAGGTAGCTGCTTAAGACCGAAGCTCCGTCGAGCGGCGGAATCGGTAACAGGTTGAACAGAGCAAATGTTATATTATAATTGATTGCTAAGGTAATGACCAGACGCAATTCATAAGGCAGGCTGCCGAAGAAGCGCAAGAAGACGGTCGCGACAACGGTTAGCGTGAGCGCTGTGAGCAGATTGGCGATCGGGCCGGAAAAAGAGACCCAGAACATACCTTTGCGCCAATTAGAAAAATAACCGGCATTAACCGGAACCGGCTTCGCCCAGCCAAACTGCAGCAACCAAAGCATAAGCAAGCCAAAAGGATCGAGATGCGAAAGCGGATTCAACGTCATGCGACCAGCATTCTTTGCAGTCGGATCGCCGAACGAATAAGCAACGCGCGCGTGCGCATATTCGTGAATCGTCAAAGCTAAAAGCAGACCCGGAATACGAAAAATAAGATCGGCGTCAAAAAAAGACAAAACGGGCGGCCTCCTTTTAGATAATTGATATACCTTGTACATTATACTAAACTTCACAGCAAAAAAAAATGCTTTGTGACAAAAACAATAAAGGCTGTTGTAAATAAGCGAGTAATCGCCTATTCGCTAACAGCCTTCAAAGATGAAATGAATCAAGCAACAGGTGTAAAACCGTTTTGATCTACGATGCCTAAAATCAGCTTTGTTTTCGGTACGGCCGTTTCAGCGATCTTGATTGCGTCGATGATCAGCTGTTTGGCACTGGCAACCTTATCCTGTTTGTTGGCGTAGATTGTAGCCAAAATTTGCCCTGCGTTGACCGCGTCGCCGATGCGGCAATGCAACATGATGCCGGCAGCCAGGTCGATTTCCTGCCCTTTGAATTCCCGACCAGCGCCAAGCGTCATTGCGCTATACCCCAGTTGGGCGGCATGAACAGACTGGATGTATCCGGACTGTTCTGCCAGTACGTCGATGCATTGAGCGGCCTGAGGCAACAGGTTGCGCTTTTCGATCAATGCAGCATTGCCCCCTTGGTTTGTGATGAATTCGCGAAATTTATTCAAGCCCGCGCCGCTGTCCAGCAACGTCGTGATTTTTGTCGTAGCCTCATCGAGATTGGCTGCTTTCTGTCCCATCAACAGCATCATAGCGGACAGATAAATGCAAACTTCGCGCAGCGACGACGAGCCTTTGCCAGACAAGATATCGATCGCCTCTTCAACTTCAAGGCTGTTGCCGATGGCCAGTCCCAACGGTTCTTCCATACTGCTAATAATGGCGCGGGTTTCTCTTCCGACCAGTTTTCCTATATTCACCATCGTTTCAGCTAACGCAATCGCATCGGGCAAATCTTTCATGAAAGCGCCGTTGCCTACTTTAACGTCGAGTAGGATTTTATCTGCACCAGAAGCAATTTTCTTGCTCATAATGGAAGATGCAATCAACGGAATGCTGGCTACAGTGCTTGTTACATCGCGTAACGCATAAATCTTGCCATCTGCCGGCGCGATATCGTTACTCTGCCCGATAATTGCAATGCCGTGCTGGCAAAGAGCGTCGACAAATTCCTGCTGCGCCAATCGAGAAATAAGACCGGGTATTGCATCCAACTTATCAATTGTACCGCCGGTGAACCCCAAACCACGCCCTGACATCTTCGCAACTGGAACACCTGCTGCAGCAACTAGCGGTGCAACGACCAACGTCGTTGTATCGGCAACGCCGCCGGTACTGTGCTTATCAACTTTGATTCCCGGAACCATTGTCAAATCAACCATTGTACCGGAGCTGGCCATTGCTAGCGTCATCGTTGCAATTTCCTGCGGCGTCATTCCTTTGAAATAAACAGCCATTAACCAAGCGGACATTTGATAATCGGGTATCTCCCCTGCCGTATAATCCTGAACGATAAATTGGATTTCAGCGTCGCTTAAAGCAAGACCTTCTTTTTTTTTCTCGATCAGGTCTACCATTCTTAACATACATACACCTCTTCAATAAAATAGAAAGCGCTCTGAAACCGCTTTCATTTTCACGTAATAAAAACAACGCAAATGCGTTGTTTTTAAGGCAAAGAAGCTTGTCAGCTCCCCCTTACCTTGGTTGGTAACATCATTCAAGCACGCGGATGTGCTTTGTCATACACTTCTTTTAATCGGTTCTTGGTGACATGGGTATAAATTTGCGTCGTAGAAATGTCGGCATGCCCGAGCATTTCTTGTACGGAGCGCAAATCAGCGCCATTTTCCAAGAGATGAGTGGCAAATGAGTGACGCAATGTGTGCGGCGTAATATCCTTAGTAATGTTGGCCTCTTGGGCATATTTTTTTATGATTTTCCAAAAACCCTGTCGGGTTAAACGATTACCATGGTGATTGACGAACAATGCTAGCTCATCATAAGTACGAACTAATTTAGGACGTCCTTTAGTTATGTATTCTTGTACGCATTTTGCGGCGATCGAGCCTAATGGAACAACTCGCTCTTTCGAACCGCGTCCATAACACTTAATATAGCCCATATCTAAATTAATATCTGCTGAATTCAATGAAATCAATTCAGACACACGAATACCCGTTGCATATAAAAGTTCTAGCATCGCTTTATCGCGGATGCCGCCCGGCATAAAGTTGTTCGGTTGCTTCAAAAGTTCTTCCACTTCACCAACCGTCAGAATTTTAGGTAGTTTTTTCTCAAGCTTCGGTGATTCAAGATTTGCGGCAGGGTCTTTCTCCAGATACCTTTGACGTACAAGATATTGATAAAAAGATTTAATGGCCGCTAAATTTCGCGATATTGTAGAAACAGCGCGACCTTTTGCTTGGAGAGTGTTTAGATAGTTTAATATGATATTACGGCTGGAGTCCCTGAGCAATTCCAAGTTGCTGTTTTTCAAGTAGACATGAAACTGTTGTAAATCGCGACCATACGATTCCAGGGTATTCTGTGCTAACCCGCGTTCGACCGCAAGGTAGTGAATAAATTCCTCGACATAATTTGCCATCATCATCACCCTCTTCACGTAATTCCGGTCACTGCGTCACACCACTTTTAGTCTATTATTCCACATAATATTGATTTTCCCTTTATTTAAAGCAAAGAAAAAAGTTTTTTTTGATTTTTCCGTAAACTGCATCGGTCTTGTGCTATTTAGTGGTCTATATAGCCAACATTAAGGCGGTAATCGTCTTCGCATCGGTTATTTCCCCGGCTGTGATCATTTGTTTCAGCTCTGTCGGAGAATATGACTCTACTTGTAAAAACTCATCCTCATCCGGCACTGCATCACATGCGATAAGATTTTCTGCTCGATAGAGATGGATAACTTCATCGCTGAAACCCGGTGTCGTGTGAATTGAAGCGAGACGGCAAAGGCGGCCGGGACGAAAGCCGGTTTCTTCGGCCAACTCACGTTTGGCGCAATCCTCTGGCTGTTCACCCGGATCGAGCTTTCCGGCAGGGATTTCGAGCAATTCGCAACCGGTAGGGTAACGAAACTGGCGAACCATCAGGACATCGCCGTTTTCTGTGAAGGGAACAACGGCAACCGCTCCGGGATGTTTGATAAATTCACGCGTTGCTTGGCGACCGTTCGGCAACGTGACCGTATCACAGTACACGTCAAGCAGCGCCCCTTTAAATACGGAGCTGGATGAAACAAGCGTTTCTGTCAGTGAAATGGATTTTTTCATCCTTGCGCCTCCTGTTCCAGCCAAGGGTATTTCGTATAGGGCGTTAGCTCAAGGATGGAATATTTTTCCGATGGCCATGTTCCGCTTAGCCAATGCGGTACGATAACGTTGGCGATCGGCCGCTTCGCAAGTAATGCGACTTGTTCTAGTAGCGTTAGCCCCTCTTCGATCTGCGTAACAGTCGTTTCTATTCCCAGGTTGCTGTTACAAACGAACCCGGTGATGGATAACTTTGACAGACGCTCTATGGTGTGCATAACGTCGAGAATCCCCTCTACCGTACTAGTGAAAGGGCGAAAGGTATTTACCACCATCAAGCATTGGTAGCCGGCGTTTTCGATTGCACTGCAATATTGAGCCAATACGATTGAGGCTTCATTGCCGCCGACGTCGATAACCAAATGAGTATTAGGCTCAGCCAAAAGTTTCGGTAGCGATTGTGGCATGATCGGTAGGTCACTGGCGGCGAGATGTGACGGCGGCGCTGATAAAAGGATGTCTTTTGCCTGGAATAATTGTTGATTTTCCCGCGTTCGGAAAATCGGCTTGACTAAATCTAAATCAACGACGGCTACGTGCTCTACTTGTTTGCGAAGTTCCATCGCATAATTGATTGTCAGTTCGGTTTTTCCACTGCCGAATTCACCGACAAAAATATTGACTCGTTTCATATCGCACCTCGCTATATCTTCATTTTCAGAGATAGTGCAAAACACCTGCAGCAGCAGGTGTTTTGCGAATGATTAACCACGCATTTCCATGCGCAATTTATCGGCTATCATAGCCATAAATTCTGAATTGGTTGGTTTCCCTTTTTCAATCTTAGCACTGTAGCCAAACAATTTATGAATCATTTCTATATTCCCTCGATTCCAGGCAACTTCGATAGCATGACGAATCGCTCGTTCTACGCGACTCGGCGTTGTCAAATATTTTTCCGCAATCATAGGATATAAGACCTTAGTAACAGCACCCAGAAGTTCCGGTTCGTTGATGATCATCATAATGGCATCACGCAGATACTGATACCCTTTGATATGTGCAGGAATACCAATCTCACGGATTATGTTGGTCACCTCAACATCTAAAGGGCGGGCTTTGATTGCCTGCGCCACTACTGGACGTTGTGCTGTAATCGATGTTGCCAATTGACGAATGCGGCTAGCAAGCACGTCCATATTAAACGGTTTTAAAATATAGTAATCGGCGCCTAATTCTACAACACGCTGGGTAATGCTTTCTTGTCCAAAAGCAGTAAGCATGATGATTTTCGGTCGCTTTACGTTTAGGCCGTTAATTCGCTCGAGTACGCCAATGCCGTCGAGATGTGGCATGATGATATCCAGGATTACTACATCGGGTTTTTTTTCTTCGATGATGGTCACGATTTCCTCACCGTTATAAGCGGTACCGACTAATTCAATGTCTGATTGCTGTAACAGATACTCTTGAATAATGCCTACGAATTCGCGATTATCATCAGCGATAGCTATTTTTATTGTTTCCCGTATCACGTATAATCCCTCTCCCTGCAAGCTTGCCGTACCCTTGCCGGAGCCGATTTTTCAGGCTGCGGCGGGAGGCAAATGCGTGTGATTCTTCATTTTGATAATTTTCATAATATTACTATAGCAAAAACTGAATCTTTTTACAAGATGGCTAATAATGTAAACCATTAATAACTTTCGCTAAGCAAAAACTATTTTTTAGCGGCTGCTGACGCTAACATCTGACGAGCATGTTGCAAAACGGAGGACGTATCGGCATGGCCGCTGCTCATCCTAGCTAGTTCAACCACTTGTTCTTCCGCTGATAGAATTCTGATGATGCTTAGCGTTTGAGTGGCTGATTGCTGTTTTTCAATATAAATATGCCGATCGGCAGCTGATGCAATCTGAGGTAAATGTGTAATGCAAAGGATCTGTTTATTGCGCGACAGATTTAAGATTTTATCAGAAACCATTTGTGCTGTCTTACCGCCAATACCGGTATCGATTTCGTCAAACACCATGCAAGGTGCATCCGTTACGCCGGCCATGGATTTAATGGCTAACGCGATACGGGACAGTTCGCCGCCCGAGGCAATCTTGTGCAATGGTTTTGCCGCTTCGCCGGGATTGGCGGTGAAAAGTAAACTGACGTCGTCCGTACCCTGCGGTCCTAGCGTAGCTTTGTTTTCAAAATTTACTTCGAATAATGCATGTGGTAATCCAAGATCCGCTAAATGTCGTTTGATACCAGCAACCAATCCTTGACTGGCTTTTTCACGCTGCAAATGCAGTTTGCTGGCCAAAAGGGAAAGTTCTTTAGCCAATTCTTCACTTTTTTCCTGCAACGCGGCAATTCGTTCATCCTGGTTAGCCAACGATTCTAACTCACGCAATGCATTTGCGTAAAATTCCTGAATTTCTTCGATGCTGTTGCCGTACTTGCGTTTAAGTTTATGGATGAGATCGAGGCGATCTTGGATTTCGGCAAGGCGTGAAGGATCGAATTCGACATCTTCACAATAGCTGCGCAATTCGTGACAATGTTCTTCTAAGAGAAAAAAAACTTCCGTTATTCCTTGGTGGCAGGAGGCGAGTTGGCGATCATAGCGCGTCACCGTTTCCAGTTCTCGTCGAACCTCAGACAGCAAGCCCAGCACACCGCCCTTTTCGCCATCTTGCATAATCGAATATGCTTTTTGGCTACTGTTGACAATTTTTTCAACATTGGCGACTTTGAGCATTTCCTCGTCCAATGCTTCATCTTCATTTGCCAAGAGCTGAGCAGCGCCAATCTCCTGCGTTTGCCATTTCAGGATATCGAGGCGTTGTTCGCGGTCTCTGCTTTGTTGAAGTAAGTCCGACAACTCCTGGCCAAGTTGATGCCATTGTTGGTAATTTTTCTGATACTGCTGTAAAACATCTTGTGAAGGCAATAAGCTATCGATCAGAGGCAGGTAGGTGTTTTGTCTCAATAACGCCTGATTTTCATGTTGTCCGTGCATATCAAGCAGGTATTCGCTCAATTGACGCAGTTGAGCGAGTGGAATTTGAAAGCCGTTGAGCTGGATTGTATTTTTACCATGACGGCTGATTCGACGTGTAATCAAAAGACTGCCGTCTTCTTCTAAATCGATAGCCATTTCTTGCAGCAAACTGCAAATAGGCGCTTGCTGACCAATGTCAAAAACAGCTTCTACACGCAGTGCATCACAGCCAGATCGGATTAGATCTGCAGAAGCCCTCTCACCCAATGCCACGCCAAGCGCTTCCATGAAGATGGATTTACCGGCGCCGGTTTCGCCGGTAATAATATTAAGTTGTTCGGAAAATTCGATGCAAGCATACTCAATCAGAGCGAAATTACTAATGACTAAAGAACGTAACATTTGCATCACCCACTATCCGCGCAAAAGTGATTGGAATTTTTGAATCAACTGCGGGACGGCACTCATAGGCTTTACGACTACGAGTATATTGTCATCCCCGGCAATCGTGCCTATGATTTCCGTCCATTTGGCATAGTCAATTGTTGAAGCAACCGCATTGGCGGCACCTGGCAGAGTTTTAATGACTATAAGATTTTCACTGGAGTCGATGCTCGTGACGGCATCACGAAAGATTCTCTCCATACGAGCCTGAGAAAACAAGATGTTTTGCTCAATGGGAAAGGCGTAACGATATCGACCATCGCCGGTTGGCACTTTAATCAACATCAACTCTTTAATATCGCGCGATACGGTAGCTTGGGTGATTTCGATGCCTTCCTTACGGAGCGCTTCAGCAAGCTCTTCTTGGGTCTCTATAATGCCGTGATCGATAATGTCTTTGATCTTAGAATGGCGTAATCCCTTCATCCTTAACACGTTCCTTCCTCTATGCGTTTGACGCTGAATCAAAAATCGGCATCTCGCTCGCCGCACCACAGTTTGCTTCTTACCGTATGATAATAACTTTTCTCACCAAGTTGGATAAATGAGGCCACGTGAGCGCTTTTACGAATCAAAATGGTGTCTGTATCGGCTAAGGGCATGGTGACCTGGCCATCAACTGTTGCAACCATATCTTGTTGACCAGAGACCAACTGAACTTCAATGACTGCGCTGTCTGGTACAATCAAAGAGCGCGCCATGCCGCTGTGCGGACAGATTGGCGTCAACTGAATTAGCGGCAACGCTGGATGAATAACTGGACCGCCAGCCGAAAAGGCATAAGCGGTTGAACCGGTAGCCGTTCCGACAATCAAGCCGTCTGCGACATAATTAGCCGCGAATGCGCCGTCGATAAAGACTTTGAGGCGTGCAATCCGGGCAGCACCGTTTTTGGTAACGACAATATCATTAAGCGCGTTAGATAAAAAACAACAACTGTCTCCTATACCGGACACAGACATGTCGAGCATCGTCCGTGTCCCGATCTCATAGTCTCCGTTTGCCAGACGCTCCGCAGCCCAAGTTAGGTCAGTGGTTTCAATTTCCGTTAAGAAGCCTAGGCGTCCTAAGTTTACGCCGCAGACAGGAACTCCGTAAGGAGAAAGCTTACGCGTTGCACTTAAAAGAGTACCGTCGCCTCCAAGAGTAATCGCAAAATTAATCGCCGGCCAGAACTCCGCTTCAGGAATACCTAATTCCGGTCGATTTACTTTTTCCGCTACACTGAGCGGCAAGCATACCCGATGGTTACGTTCGCTGAAAAATGAAGCTAACCAATCAATAATATCCGTTATATTTCTCTTTTTGGGATTTGGCAGAAGTCCTATCATAACCATCGCATATAATTCTCCCCTACAATGTGCCATGGGCAGCGTTCACTACCGCCTTTATTTCTTGCTCAGATCCTTCAAGTAAAATGTCTTGATCAGAAGTCTCTTTCTTCCAATACGCCAAATATTCGATATTTCCTTCTGGTCCTTTAATCGGAGAATATGAAATCCCCATCAATTGCAGGCCCAATAGTTTTGCATTGGCCAAAACATTGCTAATGACTTCGATATGGACAGCAGGATCACGTACGACGCCCTTCTTCCCCACCTTTTCCCGACCGGCTTCAAACTGAGGCTTGATCAGCGCGACTAAGCCAGCAGAAGGTTTCATGAGGCGAAAAACAGCAGGCATGACAATATTCAATGAAATGAACGCCACGTCAATCGAAATAAAATCCGCTAACTCAGGCATTTCTTCCGGTTGAACATGGCGGATATTGGTGCGCTCCATGCATACGACGCGAGGATCCGTTCTAAGCGACCAGGCCAACTGGCCATAACCGACATCAATGGCATAAACACGCTTTGCGTTGTGTTGCAGTGCGCAATCGGTGAATCCACCGGTCGAAGCGCCGACGTCGAACATTACGATGTCCGTCAAATCGAGGGAAAAAGCGTCCAATGCCTTTTCTAATTTCAGTCCACCGCGGCTTACATAGTTGATCTCATCGCGTAACACCTGTATGTCGGCAGTAACGTCAACCAGCATTCCGGCCTTATCGGCCATACGTCCGGCGACGCGTACCTTGCCTGCCATGATATAGGCTTTCGCTTTTTCGCGACTGGGCACAAGATTTTTTTCATGCAGTAATACGTCTAAGCGTTTTTTTTCCATTCATCCACCATTTTCACTGTTCTTTTTTTCATATAAATATTGTGCGGACTCGGCGAGTCCCTTCGCGGTGAGACGATAGCGTTCCATTAGTTGAGGGCGTTTGCCGTGTTCAACAAACGTGTCCGGAAAACCGAGAAGTTTGACATGCGGCGAAGGGCCGGACTGTTTGGAGAAAAACTCCAATACGCCGGAGCCAAATCCGCCGGCGATAACCTGGTCTTCAACCGTAATAATCAGCTTGGTCTTCTCGGCGATTTTCATCAATAGCACTTCGTCGAACGGCTTGATAAAGCGGGCATTCACAACACCAGCTCGGATACCGTGTGACCAGAGTATTTCGCTGGCGGCGCGTGCAGGCTCCACCATTGCTCCAGTAGCCAGAAACGTTACATCTTCCCCGTTCTTGATCTCTTCCCATTTGCCAAACGGCAGCAGCTCGGGCACACCGGTCGTATCAACGCCCAGTCCACCGCCACGAGGATATCGGATGCTAACCGGACAACGGTATTGCAGCGCGCTGAATAACATATGGCGCAGTTCATTTTCATCTTTAGGCGCCATGATGACCATATTGGGAATATGCCGCAGATAACTGTAGTCAAACACACCGTGATGAGTCGGACCGTCATCGCCGACGATGCCAGCGCGATCGAGAGCAATAATCACGGGTGCGTTTTGTAAACACACATCATGTAGGATTTGATCATAGGCTCGTTGACCAAAGGTTGAATAGAGTGCGACAACAGGCAGCAAGCCATTTGCGGCCATACCGGCAGCCAACGTGACCGCATGTTGCTCGGCAATGCCGACATCAAAAAAACGCGCTGGAAAGTGTTTTGAAAATGCTTTTAGACCTGTTCCTTCCGGCATTGCTGCAGTGATGGCGACGATGTTTTCATCTTTTGCGGCCAGCTCAACGATTGTTTCGCCGAAAACTTTCGTATAACTTGGTTTATCACTGCTTTTGATGATTTCGCCCGAATCGACGCAAAACGGCCCTACGCCGTGGAATTTGTCGGCATTGCATTCTGCCGGCGTGTAGCCTTTGCCTTTGCAGGTGATGACATGAACCAAGACAGGTTCATTGAGACGTTTGGCTTTTTCTAATACCTCTTCCAATACGGGCAAATCATGTCCGTCAATCGGACCAAGATATGTAAAGCCTAATTCTTCAAAAAGCATGCCCGGAACAAGAAGATAACGAACACTATCTTTCAATCGCTCCACTGTTCGCAAGACGCTATCGCCGATAGCGGGAATCCTTTTAAGCAGAAATTCGATATCGCGTTTGACCTTTGCATAAGAAGGCGCTGTGCGCATTTTAGCCAAATATTCAGCAATGGCACCGACATTTTTGGCAATGGACATTTCGTTGTCATTTAAAATGACCGTCATTGGCGTACGTGTGTGTCCGGCATGATTTAACGCTTCATAAGCCTGTCCACCGGTCAAAGAGCCGTCGCCGATAATAGCAACGACATGCCCCTGTTCCTTTTTTAAGTCACGCGCCAAAGCCATGCCCAGCGCCGCAGAAATCGAAGTGCTGGAGTGACCGGTGGCAAAAGCGTCATGTTCACTTTCTTGAGGTTTGGGAAAGCCGCTGATGCCATCAAGTTGACGCAACGTATGGAATTTTTCGCGGCGTCCTGTCAAAATCTTGTGCACATAAGCCTGGTGACCGACATCCCAAATCAGCTTATCGGTCGGGCTATTGAAAGCGCGGTGCAGCGCGACTGTCAATTCAACCACGCCGAGACTCGGGGCCAGATGTCCGCCGGTTTGCGATACGGTTTCCACTAAAAAGTCACGTATTTCCTGGCATAACAGAGGCAACTGCGCTTCACTCAGGCGCAGGAGATCTTGAGGTCTGTTTATTTGATTTAATAAATTCAAAACCGTTTCCCTTCTTTCAGAAAACAATAATAATTATCATTATAACATATAATTTTTCCTAGTGATTACGCGACAAAAGCTGACGAACCAATTCACGCAAAACATCTGCCGATTCGCCGAAGATAGCAAGGCTTTCAACAGCACTGTCGATAGCGTTTTTAGCATGTTGCCTGGCTTCGGTCAGGGAAAATAGGGTTGCATAGGTCGATTTCATATTTTTCACATCGCTGCCGACTGGTTTGCCGATGTTTTCCTGCGTACCCGTCACGTCAAGGATGTCGTCGGTGATCTGAAACGCGAGTCCGAGATTTTCGGCGTATTCGGTCAGAGCTTTAAGTTGTAAGTCGGTTGCATCGGCCAACAGTGCACCGCTTCGGATAGCGGCGCAAAATAATGCACCGGTCTTGCCGCGGTGCATTTCCTGTAAAGTGGCGAGATCGGCCTGCTTTTGTTCAAACAGAATATCAATAACTTGTCCACCGATCATGCCTTTGCTTCCGGCGGCTTGTGCAATTTCACCGCTGACGCGCAGAAGAACTTCAGGTGCGACTTGCGGTTGTTTTGCAATCAGTTCGAATGCGCCGGTAAGCAGTGCGTCACCGGCTAGTATGGCTATCGATTCGCCATACACTTTGTGGTTTGTCGGTTTGCCACGGCGGAAATCATCATTATCCATCGCGGGCAAGTCATCATGAATTAACGAGTAGGTATGAATCATTTCAAGCGCACAGGCGCACGGCAAAAAAATCCGTCCGTCCGTCCCAACGGCTTCTGCCGCAGCCATCAATAAAATCGGACGTAGGCGTTTGCCGCCGGCAAACAGACTATAATCCATCGATTGGTTCAAGATTTCAGCCAAAGAAGGAGCATGTATTTGCGCCAAAAATTCTCGCATAGCATTTTCAATGAGTACCTTGCGTCCTTGACAATAATTTACAAGCATTCGCTTCACTCCTTGTCCGTCAATGGCAGTTGAATTTCTTTAAGCAGACCGTCGTGTTCTTTAACGATTTTCACCATCTGTTCTTCCACTGCGTTAAGTTTTTCCAAACAGGTTTGCGACAATGAAATACCCTGCGCATATAGTGACAAAGCTTCTTCCATTTTAAGATCTCCGGCTTCCATTTTGGCTACTAATGCTTCTAATTCTTCCATTGATGCTTCAAAATCGATTTCTTTGCGCTTTCGTGCCACTTCTTTATTCCTCGCTTCCGTTTACGACAATCAAATTCAAATGACCGTCAAATAGTCGAGCCTGGATCTTTTCCTGCGACGCAACGTCACGCCAAGAGCGGACAATGCGCCGCTCTCTGGTTTCCAATAAGCTATAGCCGCGTGAAAGCACTTGCAGAGGATTCAACGCAGCCAGTTTTTCACTGTTGATCTGCCAGCGATGATATTGCTGAAGCTGATATCTTTTTATTTCATTATGTAATCGGTTTTGCATTAAATCAAGCTGTTGCTGATGAACTTGAAGCATCTGCGACGGTCGTTGCAATGCTTTGGCGGCTAAAAGCTGTAAAAGGCGCTGTCTTTTCCCCGCCAGCTGTTTTTTCATGCTGCGTGCAAGTTCTTGCTGAAGTTGGCTTAGATGCTTAACGAGGAACGTAAGTTCCGGGAACGTGAGTTCGCATGCCTGGGATGGTGTTGCTGCTCTTACATCGGCAACAAAGTCAGCTATCGTATAGTCCGTCTCGTGTCCGACTGCAGAAACAGTAACCATATTGCAGGAAGCGATGCGGCGAACAAGTGTTTCGTTGTTAAAGGCGTTCAGTTCTTCCAGTGAGCCTCCGCCGCGCCCGATGATAACAACATCCACTGCCGGATGTGCATTAAAATAATCAATACCTCGGATAATATCCGCTACTGCCGACTCCCCTTGCACCTGCGCAGGAAAAATCGTGATCGGAATCGATGGATTACGCTGCCGGGCCACTTTTAACATATCCTGGAGCGCCGCGCTGGTCGGCGAGGTGATAATACCGACATGGCGAGGATAATATGGAAGTTCTTTCTTATTCCTCTGCTCAAATAACCCTTCTGCATGGAGCTTGGCCTTAAGCTGTTCATAAGCCAGGCTGAGCTCACCCACGCCTTCAGGGCGAAGCTGGTCGACGTAGAGCTGATATTGGCCGTCTCTTTCAAATACTGTCACACGGCCATTAGCCAACACTTTCATCCCATCACGCGGGGCAAAACGCAGCGATGCGGCACTACTGCGGAACATGACTGAACGAAGCACGGCGCCACTGTCTTTTAATGTAAAATAGCAGTGGCCGGAACTATGGCGTTTAAAGTTTGATATTTCGCCGCGCAACCAAATCTGCGTCAACTGTGGATCATAGTCCATAATTTGCTTAAGATAGCGGGACAACTCACTGATCGTTAAAATGTGCATCTTAGCCCCCTATAGGTTCGGTTTTAAGACAAAAAAACCAGACAAACGTCTGGCTGGCGAGACGCAGCCTCTCAGCGCCGAGTGTCTGGTTTCTTGCAACGCTTCGAGTGTCATTCCAATCGCAAGTCCTTTATATGGGATTGGCAGGCGTGTTTGCTTTGAGCAACGCGCCCAGAATGCCGTTGATAAAACGACTTGATTCGTCAGTACCAAATGCTTTAGCCAATTCTACAGCTTCATTGATAATGATGCCGACCGCCAAATGTTCGGCATCGAACCTCATTTCATAAACGGCAATTCGAGCGATATTACGATCGACGCCGGGCATACGCTCGATTTTCCAATCGGTTGCCACACTTGAAATTAAACCGTCCACCGACGCTTGCTGCTCCAAGACGCCTTGAATCAAGTGCAGAGCATGCTTCTGCACCTTGTCAGATGGTCCGCCTTCTTCAGAGCATAAGAGCTCTAATGCGATTTCAGCATCTATTTTTTGAAAGTCTAACTGAAACAAGACTTGTAGCGCAAGTTCTCTGGCCCTTCTTCGACTCATGTATTATAAACCTCTTTCTTACGCTCACCGGCGATAGCCTGGCGGCAATAGTTTTTCTATGATTTCCACAATAGTTTCCCGTTCATCAATGCGTTTGCCGACTACATAACCAAGAATCGTACAAGTCATTACAAAAAGGGTGTTAAAAAAACCAAACAAAATTACAAAAACACCGATGAGACAGCCCAGGCCGCCGCCTAAGAGTTTTCCGCTGTGATGTTGCCATAATGCGGTCCAAAATTTCTCCATGGTTTCACCTCAGTTCCAGCTACTCAACCCGTTGTTTTGATTTGAATTCATTCGATATGTTTTCGACGAGAATTTGTATGTCCGCTAAATCGATTCCGACAGTGTTTTGGATATAATCGTGGATTCGTTTTTGCATGTCGCCAGTAACGCTTGGTACATTGCTTTCCGGACTTACTACAGCTTTCAAGCGAACTTTTAGTGCTTGGCCGTCATGCTGGACATAGACTTTTACTCCACGCACGCCACGAGTATGGCGTGCGGTTCGTTCGACAAGATTTTTGATGGCAGCCAGTGAAATATGAACGTCCCCCATGTCGAGATGATGCACGATGGTTTCGCCATCCTGCGTAGAACGCATGCCTGCGACCAAGAGGCGAATGCTGACTAGAAAAAACACGGCAGCAATGAGTGCCGCTTGCCAATGCCCGGCAATTTGCACAACCCACCCAGCAACCAACTCCGTCGATAACAATTGGAACGAGAGCAGGATGATCCCCAACGAAGCAACTGACAACAATAACGTATAAATCGTCAATATTACACGGTCTAATAGTCTCATTTGCGCTCCCTTCCGCACTAACGTACGCGAATGTCTTCTTCTTTATTCTCCGGACTGAACCCGACACCCTGGACGTGGACGTTAATTTCTATTACGTCGAGCCCCGTCATCGATTCGACGGCCCGTTTGACATTTTCCTGAACGTGCAAAGCAATATCCGGGATTTTCACGCCATATTCCACAATGATATACAAGTCAACGGCCGCTTCACGTTCGCCGACCTCAACTTTAACGCCTTTTGCCAAGTTCTTTTTTCCCAGCATTTCGGCAATGCCACCGACTAAACCTGCACTCATGCCCGCTACGCCGGTAATTTCCGTTGCTGCCATTCCCGCGACAATTGCAACCACTTCATCAGCGATCCGTATCGTGCCGGTATCGTTTTGTTCGGTTCGTTCAAAACGTTCTCGTTTTTCCAAGGGAAAGATCCCTCCTCCGGTGCTCTAATGCTAACTATATTATTATAGCAAAGTTTGCTTATTTTCACAAACAAAAGACTCCCTGTCGGTACAAGGTGACAGGGAGTCCAGTATTTGTTAAGCGCGTTCGAGATAATCGCCGCTACGGGTATCGATGCGCAGCACATCGCCAACGTTAATGAACAACGGGACACGAACAACGCAACCTGTTTCCATCTTGGCCGGTTTTGTACCGCCCGTTGCGGTATCACCGCGGATGCCGGGATCCGTTTCAACTACAGCCAGCTCTACCGCGAAGGGCAGATCGACGCCGATGATCGTGCCTTGAAAAAACATAATGCCGATATCCATGTTCTCTTTAAGGTATTTAGGCGCATCGCCTAATTGATCTGCTGCAACTGCGATTTGTTCGAAATTTTCATTATCCATGAAGTTAAATTCGCCATCGCTTTCATACAGGAACTGCATTTCACGTCGTTCAATATGAGCACGAGCCAACTTTTCTCCTGGATTGAACGTTCTTTCGACAACAGCGCCTGAACGAACGTTTTTCATTTTAGTGCGGACGAAGGCAGCACCTTTACCCGGCTTAACATGTTGAAAGTCAACAACTTGCCAAACGTTCCCATCAATTTCAATCGTAATGCCGGTCCGAAAATCACTAGTTGAAATCATACTATACCCTCCAAATATTTTTGTAATCATAATTCAATCAAATACTGCCGGATCAAATTAGTTGAGATCGGCATTACCATTTATAGCGTCTGGAATGATTTTTAGCATTCCAGCCTATGGTTTCGGTTTTTCCTGCTCCAGTAGGCGAACCATAGCCTCTAAGGCTAACAAATAACCGTCGCCCCCAAAACCGCAAATCTGTCCGGCCACAACCGAGGAAATCACGGAATGATGACGGAATTCTTCGCGTTTATAGATATTAGATAAGTGAATCTCAATTGCCGGCAGCGGCACAGAAGCGAGTGCATCGCGGATTGCGATACTATAATGCGTGTAAGCCGCCGCGTTAATGATGATCCCATGATAACTCGGATGTGCTTGCTGAATAGCACTGACAATCTCGCCTTCCAAATTGGATTGCAAACAATCCACCTGAAGACCTCGTTGCGCTGCTGCTTCTTTAATCCGCTGATTAATGTCATCAAGCGTAGCCGAGCCATAAATTGCCGGTTCGCGTCGCCCCAGCATATTCAGATTGGGTCCATGAATCACGAGGAGACGAATATTCTCACTCAGCATCAACTCACAACCTTATCTTAAAAATCGCACGTAGCCATTCTATCATACTTATTCTCGTTTGCCTAGAGCTGCTACGATGCTATCCGACAAGAAACGCAGAGGAATTTTCAAAGTGCTTAGCAATTCCTGCGTTTCCAGGCGCGTATCGCTTGTACAGCGGATGCGCAAAATTCCGGCTTGGCGGTCAAGCGTTGTTACCATGCCAAGATATTCATAGCCTTCCATAATGCGGTTCAAATAATTGATGTTGCGTGGTTCAACTTGGACGTATAAATCAGCATTCATGCTATCGTATCCTCCGGCGTAACATAGCGAATGCTTCTACCGGTTGCTCCATTCGAATGTGAATTTTTTGCTGCGGATGCGGTGCAACTTCAATCGGAAGTCCATCAGCATCATACATTTCGCTGATGCTTTGCGAAAAACCTTGTCCTGCGGGGCGTAGCAGCTCTATCTCCTGCCCTAGTTTTAAATTATTGCGTTGCTCAATATACGCGAAACGCGTTTTCGGATCATAATCAAGAACTAAACCGATAAAATCGTGTGTCTGTTCATGGGAATTAGAGTCATAAATTTGCCCCGGCCCGGTAGAATCAATATAAAAGCCGGTACTGTATTTGCGGTGCGAAATGGCGTGCAGTTCGTCAATCCAGTTTTGCTCGATTTGAAAGGAGTCCGGCTGTTTTAAATAAGCGTCGATGGCTTGGCGGTAGACTTTGGTGACAGTTGCAACATAATGGATGCTCTTCATGCGACCTTCGATTTTAAGGCTATTGATTCCAGTCGACAGCAGTGCTGGTAAATGCTCCAGCATGCATAAATCCTTAGAGTTAAGGATGTACGTACCGTGTTCATCCTCTTCAATCGGAAAAGCCTGACCCGGGCGTTTCTCTTCAACCAGTTGATATTTCCAGCGGCAAGGTTGCGCGCATTCGCCGCGGTTTGCATCACGATCCGTTAGATAGTTGCTTAGCAAGCAGCGACCGGAGTAGGACATGCACATCGCGCCATGCACGAAGGCTTCCATTTCCAGCGATACCTGCGTGCGAATCTGGCTAATTTCCGTTAAGTTGAGTTCCCTTGCCAGCACGACGCGCTTAGCGCCTTGTTCCTGCCAAAATTGAGCCGTACGCCAGTTTGTCGTATTGGCTTGCGTACTGATGTGTAGCGGTAGTTTAGGAAACGATGTTCTTGCCAGCTGAAAGATGCCGGGGTCGGCCACAATCACGCCATCCACCGCAATTTGCGTGAGAAAATCAAGGTAATCAGGCAGCTTGACCAAATCGTCATTGTGCGGGAAAACATTGACGGTGACATACGTTTTCTTTCCTTGTTTGTGTGCAAATGAGACTCCTTCTGCCATCTCATCCCAAGTAAAATTGTCACTAAACGCGCGCAGTCCAAAAGACTTTGCGCCCAGGAATACTGCATCCGCACCGTAAGCTAAAGCAATTTTCAATTTATCGAGGCTACCTGCAGGCGCCAATAATTCTGGTTTATACATCGTTATAACTCCTTAGTATAATCTGATATTGCCAAATGATCGGCTTCAGTAATGATTTTTGTTGAAAAACGTGGATCAGTAGAGACAAATTCGATATATTGACGCAGCCTTGCAACCAATGTTTTATAACGCGGCAAACATGGCACAGCGCCGCCAACCATGCCGCGAAAGGCTACATTATCCGCGACAATCGTCGCATTTTGCGCAAGTTTATCAGGTAGCAGTTGTTGCAGTTGACGAAGATATTGACCTTTCGGACCATCTAAGAAAACAAAGTCGTATGGTCCGGACAACGTGCTGATCAGAGCGGTGGCATCGCCCTGTATGATTTCTATCCGTTCCGTTTGTTTCGCGCGGGCAATAAAATCTTTTGCAATGGTAATGCGTTTCGGGTCGAGCTCAAGCGTGGTGATTTTGCCATCGACAGCACAATGCTGCGCAATCAGCAGAGCCGAATAGCCGATTGCGCAGCCTATTTCAAGAATTTGCCGTGGCTTTTTTTCTGCAACTAGTGCCGCCAAATAGTCGGCGCTAGCTGACGCTAAGATTGGAACTTGATGCATTTCAGCCCATTGGCGCATTTCCATTTCTAGCGGTTGCATCAGTTTGCCCTCTCAATCGCGGCTAAATGTTCCTCATACGTTTTACTGAATTGGTGTGATCCGTTAGAACTGGCGACAAAATAAAGGTACTCGGTCGGAGCCGCATCAACGACTGCTTGTAAGGATGCGATCCCCGGATTGGCGATTGGGCCGGGCGGGAGTCCATAATGCAGATAAGTATTGTAAGGTGAATTGATTTCCGTATCCTGAATCGACAATTCTGCCTTCGGCGTACCGAGGATATATTGGATCGTAGCACAAGATTGCAATGGCATATTCTGACGTAGTCGATTGATGAATACGCCAGCGATAATGGGGCGCTCAGCACCGAGACGTGCTTCGCGTTCGACCAGAGAAGCAAGAATCGTTAATTGATAAACGTTGATACCTTTTTCAGCCGCTTTGCGCCGCATTTCCGGCGTTACCTTTTTGTCAAACTGTCCGACCAGCATTTTAAGGATTTGCTGTTCGGTCATGCCGCTGCTGATACTGTAGGTGTCGGGAAAAACAAAACCTTCGGCATGATAAAGCAGATTCGGATTTGTCGTTGTCATATAGTCGTATGGCGCATAAGACTTTGCCAGTTGTTTGAATACAGCGGCACTGCCTAAATTCTGCTCTTCCAGCAATTGTGCAATCTGATTGATTGTATAGCCTTCCGGTATCGTAATCCTACGTGCGATTGTCTGGCCGCTAGTCAGCGTATTGATAATATCAAAGGTCGTCATTTGTGTCGTCAATTCATAGTCGCCGGCCTTTATGCTGTCTGCCTTCATTTCTATTTTAGCCAACAGCAGAAACATAAACTCACTGCTGATCAACTCTTTTTGCTTGAGTTGTGTTGCTACTTCATGGCTCGACATTCCAGGCTTAACTTGAAATACATAGCGGTGTGAATCCTGACCACGTAGCAGATGAATCAGAATACCGCCGGCAAAGAACGTTAACGCACAACAAAGAAGAACGATAAGCGAGGAAGGTTTCTTAAAATCAATTTTCGAAAAATTAATTTTCATAGCATAAAGCTCCTTTTAACCGACAATGAACTTATTATACCTAAAAACAGCTAAAAAAAACACAAAAAAATGAAGCCCTTAGGCTTCATCATCTTCTACCGCTTCTTCATATGCGTTCAAAACCGCATCGAATTCTTCGTCGGTCGGATCCACATACACTTCTTCGCCGCTTTCGTCTATATCGATCCTAGCAACGAAAACATCGGTATCATCACCATCGCAGCAATCGCAGCTCTCATCTTCGCATTCATCATCATTGTGGAGGGGAATTAAAATGGCAAACTTTTTTCCATCGACAGGAATGATCATTTCCTCGCGATAATAGAATTCATTTCCGTCTTCGTCCGTCACAATGACAACTAATTCGTCTTCAATTTCTTCAAGACTGTCTTTTTCAAACTCAGCCATATTTCCACCTCATTTTTGAAATTTCTCTGTAATTGTATCCTACTCATTTCACGCTGTCAATAACTTCGTCGACATCCATCCATATATCCTTGTAAAATTAAGACTGCAGCAAGTTTATCGATAACTTGCCTCCTCTTATCCCGTCGTACATCGGCCTCAATCAGCATACGCGATGCTGCTACGGTTGTAAGCCTTTCATCCCAGAATGTCAGTTTCACTAATGGAAAGGTCTCTTTCAGCACATCGCCCAACGCCTGGACTTTTTCACCGGAAGCACCGATAGAACCGTCCATGTTTTTCGGTAAACCGATGACCAATTCTTTAGCGTCATATTGTTCAATCAGTATACGCAATCGATCGAGATCTTTCGCCAGGCTTGTCCTACGAATCACTTCGACGCCTTGCGCCGTGATTCCCAGCCCGTCACTTACTGCAATGCCGATCGTTTTATCACCAACATCAAGTCCTATCATTCTTTCGATGATATCCAACCTCCTGTAGACCGCCAATAAAAGTTACCTCTGTCGATTGGGCGCAGCCGCTTATTCAACAGAGGTACTCAAAAGAGCAACCTGGCTTATTTATCTTTCAGATAGGAACGCACCAATTCTTCTAAAAGTTCATCACGTTCCAATTTGCGGATTAGCCCGCGTGCATTGTTAAAGCTGGTAATATAGGTCGGATCGCCAGACAGCAAATAGCCTACGATCTGATTGATAGGGTTGTAGCCCTTCGTTTTAAGCGCCTCATAGACCGTGTGGATAACGGTTGCGGCATTGTTTTCTTCGTTTTCAACCCGGAACATCATCGTGTCTTGCGTTACGTTCGGCACGAGCACTCCTCCTTTCGACGACTTTGCATCTGCCTGCCTATATAGTTCGCGATGCCTACGCCGTTCTCCTTTAGAAATACGTAAGAGTTGGCGATATTTAAAAAACATCGGAGCGTGGAAAGCATTCTCATCCCGCTCCGATATATCTGTTTAGTCACGCAGGCATATTTCAAGAGTTGTCCAAGCTGCCGCAAGGCTTGCTGAAATTTGTGAGGGGTCCTTACCGCCAGCTTGCGCCATTTCCGGCTTGCCGCCGCCGCCGCCGCCAGCAGCTTTAGCAGCTTCCTTGATTACTTTGCCGGCATGTGCGCCTTTTGCTATTGCAGACGGCGTAGCCATTGCAACAAAGTTCACTTTATCATCAATCACTGCCGCCAATAGCAGGAATCCTTCCCCCATCTTGGCTTTCAACAAATCCGCAATATCGCGCAGATGATCGGCATCGGTCGCCGCCACTTGGCCGAGAACGACCGGCAAACCTTGCAGTGTCCGGCTTTTTTGCAACAATTCGTCGACTTCGCCTTTGGCCAGTTTTTGCTCGAGCTGCTTGATTTGTTGTTCCAGTTCACGATTTTTTTCAAACAGCGCGCTGATTTTGGCGTTCAATTCACTCGGCCGCGTTTTTAAAAGTTGCGCCGCCTGCTCCAGCAGATCTTCCTGCCCTTGCATGTATTGCAGCGTACCGAATCCGGTAAACGCTTCAATTCGGCGCAAGCCCGAGCCGACGCTCGATTCGGCGACAATTTTAAAGTTGCCGATTTCTGCGGTGTTTTTCACATGCGTGCCGCCGCACAACTCTTTGCTGACATCGCCAATCACCACAACACGCACCGTTTCGCCATATTTTTCGCCAAACAGCGCCATCGCGCCCATTTCTTTTGCCGCACTTTGCGTCGTTTCCAGGATTCCGGTTGGCGTCGCGGCCAAAATTTCAGCATTGACCGCATTTTCAATTGCCCGTAGCTCGTCCGCTGTAATCGCGGAAAAATGCGAGAAGTCAAAACGGAGGCGCTCCGGTCCAACCAGCGAACCCGCCTGATTTACATGGCTGCCCAGTACTTTTTTCAACGCGGCATGAAGCAGATGCGTTGCGGTGTGATTGCGTGCGGTTGCCGCTTTGCGCGCCAGGTTCGGGCGCAACGTTACGGTTTCGCCAAGCTTTACGCTGCCTTCTTCGACTTTTGCAATATGGTAGCTGCTGCCGTCCGGCAGTTTCTTGGTCTGAATGACTTCAAGCCGGCCTATTTCCGCAAGCAATTGGCCGATATCACCGACCTGCCCACCGCCTTCGGCATAGAAGCTGGTTTTATCGAGAATAATCGCGATTTCATCGCCGTCAGTCGCCGCATTGCACAATGCGCCGTCTTTCCACATCGCCAAAATGCTGCCGCGCGTCGCTGTTTCCTCATAGCTGCATTCGCTGAGCGCAAGCGAGCTGAGATCGGGAATCGCAACCTGGATTTCTGCTTCGCCGCGTGCGGCGCGCGCGCGTTCGCGCTGTTCGCGCATCGCAGCGTCAAAGCCTTCTTTATCCATCGCCAATTGCTGTTCTTCGAGAATTTCCAACGTCAATTCCCAGGGGAAACCGAACGTATCATACAGCTTGAACGCCGTCTTGCCTTCGAGGACGGTTTTGCCTGCCTCTTTCAATTCGTCGACTTCACGGTTCAACAGTTCCAAGCCTTGCGCCAGCGTCGCCTGGAAACGTTCTTCTTCTTGGCGAATGACCTGTTGGATATACGAACGCTTTTCAACCAGCTCCGGGAATGCTTCGGCAAAAATTTTCAGCACGACATCCAGCGTATCGGCCAGGAAAATATTGCTGATGCCAAGCAGGCGTCCGTGGCGAACCGCGCGGCGCAAAATGCGGCGCAGCACATAGCCGCGGCCTTCGTTGGACGGCAGAATGCCGTCACCGATCATGACCGCCATGCTGCGAGCATGGTCGGCAATCACTTTCAGCGAAACGTCGGTTTTCAGGTTGACGCCGTACTGCAGCGAACCGACCTGGCAAATATGTTCAATGATCGGAAACAGCAGATCCGTCTCAAAGTTGGACGGTTTGTTTTGCAACACCGACGCAATTCGTTCCAAACCGGCGCCGGTATCGATGTTCTTCTTGACCAGCGGCGTATAATTGCCGTCTTCATCGCGGTCATACTGCGTGAAAACAAGATTCCAAATTTCCAAATAGCGATCGCAATCGCAGCCGACCGCACAATCCGGGCTGCCGCAGCCGCGTTCCTCACCAAGGTCATAATACAGCTCAGAACAGGGACCACAAGGACCGGGGCCAATTTCCCAGAAGTTGTCGGCCATGCGAATGATGCGCTCCGCCGGGATGCCAACTTCTTTGTGCCAAATATCAAATGCCTCATCATCTTCGGTATGAATTGTAATCCACAATCGTTCCGGTGACATTTCCAGTTCCTTCGTCAAAAACTCCCAGCCCCAAAAAATCGCTTCGCGCTTGAAATAGTCGCCAAAGGAAAAATTGCCGAGCATTTCAAAAAAGGTATGGTGGCGCGCGGTGCGGCCGACGTTTTCAATATCGCCGGTGCGCACGCATTTTTGACACGTGCTGATCCGCGTCTTCGGCGGATTCACTTTGCCGGTGAAAAAAGCTTTAAACGGCGCCATGCCAGCGCCAATCAACAACAGTGTCGGATCATTTTCCGGCACTAACGGATAACTAGGCAGAACCAAATGTTCTTTGCCGGCAAAAAAATCGAGGAATTTTTTGCGCAGCTCATTTCCTGTCAATGTAAGCAACCTCATCAACCTCCAAATAGTCAGGCATTATCTATAAAATTATACATGATTCTTTGTTTCGCTGTCAATAAAAGCGGCCATGCATCAACCGATGCATGGCATTCGCCGTCATTTCATTTCATGTTTTTCAGTCCGGTCGGACAATCGTCCCGCCGCCCAAGACGAATTCGCCGTCATAAAAGACGACGGCCTGGCCCGGCGTAATTGCGCGCTGCGGCACATCAAACGCAACCCGCATGCATCCGTCGTCGAGCGGCGTGAGCAGCGCCGGACTTTCCTGGCTGTTGTAACGAATCTTAGCCGCCGCCTTCGTAACTTGTGTGATCGGCGCACCGGTCCACGTCAAGTCGTTAGCGATAAGCGCACTGCCGAATACATCTTCGTTGCCGCCGACAATCACGCGATTCGTTTCCGGCTCGAGCCGCACGACATAGAGCGGTTTTCCGGCCGCCAAGCCGAGACCTTTGCGCTGACCGACCGTATACAACGGCAAGCCGTGATGGCGTCCGAGCACGGTTCCGTCCACATCGACAATGTCGCCCGGCCGCAGACTTTGCGGCGAGCGTTCTTGTAAAAAAGCCTTATAATCATCATCCGGCACAAAGCAAATTTCTTGGCTTTCCGGCTTGTTGGCCACTGCCAGACCGATTTTCGCCGCCATCGCCCGCGTTTCGGTTTTCGTAAACGTGCCGAGCGGCATCAAAAAATGGCTTAAGGTTTGCTGCGTCAAATGATACAACGCATAGGACTGATCCTTGCGCGGATCAACGCCCTTTTTCAGCGTGAACAGACTGCTTTGTTCGTCGCGTTCAATCCGAGCATAATGACCGGTTGCGACATACTGCGCGCCGAGGCCGATCGCCTTTTGCAGCAGCGCTTCGAATTTAATGAAGCGATTGCAGGCGATGCAGGGGTTCGGCGTCAAGCCGCGCCCGTATTCGGCAACAAAATAGTCGACGACTTTTTTCTCGAACAGCTCGCGGAAATTGACGACATAGAACGGAATGCCCAGCTTATCCGCCACACGGCGCGCATCTCCCACCGCAGCCAGTGAACAGCAGCCTTTTTCGTCATCATCGTTGCCCTGTTCCCAAATTTGCATTGTGATTCCGATTACGTCGTAGCCCTGCTCAAGCAAAAGGGCGGCAGTTAAAGAACTGTCCACCCCGCCGCTCATGCCAACAACAACACGTGGTTTGTTGCTCGTCATCATTTATTTTCCCGCTTTGCTCTTGTAATCTTTAATCGCTTCATGCAACGCATCTGCAGCCAGATTCGAACAGTGCATCTTGGCCGGCGGGAGACCGCCAAGTGCTTCGGCGACCGCTTGATTGGAGATGGCCAGCGCTTCGTCCAGCGTCTTGCCTTTGACCAGTTCGGTTACCATGCTGCTGGTGGCAATCGCCGCGCCGCAGCCGAACGTTTTGAACTTGACATCCTTAATAATGCCGTCTTCGACATCTAGATAAATCCGCATGATATCGCCGCATTTGGCATTGCCGACTTCGCCGACACCGTTCGCACCGGCAATTTCGCCGACATTGCGCGGGTTTGTGAAATGATCCATTACTTTATCCGTATACATCGTTATGACCTCCTACAGTCCAATCTTAATGATGGTGGCAACTATTGCAGGGATTATTTTCTGACGGCTTGCTGAATGCGTTCAGCGGCGACATTGCGCGCAGGCGTTCGACGATTTCCGGCAGCACTTCCAGGCAGTAGGCTACGTCATTGGCGGTGTTGTCCTTGCCGAGCGACAAGCGCAGCGAACCGTGCGCCACTTCGTGCGTCAGCCCCATTGCCAGCAATACGTGCGACGGATCCAGAGAACCGGACGTGCAGGCCGAACCGCTCGAGGCGGCAATTCCTTTGATATCGAGATTCAATAGCAGCGACTCGCCTTCGACATACAATACGCTGAAATTGACATTACCCGGCAACCTCAGTTCCGGATGACCGTTGACCTTGATGTCTGGAATCCGGTTTTTCAGACCTTCAAACAATTGGTTGCGCAATCCGGTCAAGTGCGCGCTGCGTTTTTCCAAGTCGCGCTTGGCCAGTTCAGCCGCTTTGCCAAGACCGACAATCGCCGGAACATTCTCGGTCCCCGGACGAATGCCGCGTTCTTGTGCGCCGCCGTGCTGCACCGCCTCCAGTCGTACGCCTTTGCGGACATACAACGCGCCGATGCCTTTCGGTCCATAAATTTTATGGCCGGACAAGCTCAGCAGGTCAATGTTCAATTCTTTTACGTCGATCGGGCAATTGCCGACGGCCTGCACTGCGTCTGTATGGAAATAAATGCCCTTTTCGCGAGCCAGCGCGCCGATTTCCTTGATCGGTTGAATCGTGCCGACTTCATTGTTCGCAAACATGATGCTGATCAGCGTCGTTTTATCGGTAATCGCATTGCGCACCGCCTCCACGCTAACCATCGCATTTTCGTCAACCGGCAGATAGGTGACTTCAAAACCATTTTTCTCTAAATATTCACAGGCGTGCAGCACCGCATGATGCTCGATCGCCGTTGTAATAATATGATTGCCTTTTTTGCGATTGGCCAGTGCAACGCCTTTAATCGCCAAATTATCGGATTCGGTTCCGCCGCTGGTGAAGAAAACTTCCTTCGCTTCAGCGCCAAGCAGCGCCGCCAGTTGTTCGCGCGCCGTTTCCACCGCTTTGCGACTTTCGCGTCCGAACCAATGGATGCTCGACGCATTGCCGAAATCCTGTTTCAAATAGGGCAGCATTGTTTCCAATACTTCCGAATCCACTGGAGTGGTTGCCGAATGGTCAAAATATACTCTGCGCATAAATGTAAGACCTACCTTTCAATTCAATGCTTTTCTTCGCGGCATAAGTCAGCCAGCGTGATTGAATCAAGCACGTTGCTGATGCTGTCGCATACTTTTGCCCAAACACCTCTGGTCACGCAAATTCCAGCCCGTTCGCAGCAGTCCTTATCTTCCGGATTGGGAAGCAGGCAATCCACGAGCGCAATCGGTCCTTCCATGACGCGAATAATATCGCCTACCGAAATATTGGCCGGATCTTTCGTGAGAAGATAGCCGCCCTGGGCGCCCCGAACGCTTTTGACGTACCCTGCTTTGCGCAGCGTGCTCATCAACTGCTCCAGGTAATGCTCAGAAATCATTTGCCGCTGCGCGACGCTTTTTAGTGAAACCGGCCCTTGTTCGGAATGCATCGCTAAATCATACATTGCCGCAACGCCATACCGGCCTTTGGTTGATATCTTCACCTTCATCTCTCCCGCCGTCGTTAAATCCGACTAAGTCGATAGGAATTGTTATTCATAATATAACAAAAAGAAAAGCATTTGTCAAAAGGTTAGGTCGATTTTTTTCGTTCGCCCATCAGCCGGTTGATTTCCCGCTCGTAGCCGCAGTCCGTCGGCCGGTAATATTCCACGCCTTGCAGGCGGTCCGGCAAATATTGCTGCTCGACATAATGACCGGGATAATCATGCGGATAGCGATAGGCGATTCCATGCCCCAGCTTCGCCGCACCAGCATAATGCGCATCGCGCAAATGCGGCGGCACCTCGCCGCAATCGCGCTGTTTCAAATCCGTGAGCGCGGCGCCGATCGCCAGATAGGCTGCGTTGCTTTTTGGCGCAGTCGCTAAGTACGACACCGCCTGACCTAAAATAATTCGTCCTTCCGGCAAGCCGACCTGTTGAAATGCCTGCGCGGCGGCAGTCATCACCACCAGCGCGTTGGGATCGGCGTTGCCGATGTCTTCGGCCGCGCTGATCAACAAGCGGCGAATGATGAATTGCACATCCTCGCCGGAATGCAGCATGCGCGCCAGATAATGTAGCGCCGCCTGCGGATCGGAGCCGCGGATGCTTTTGATGAATGCTGAAACGACGTCGTAATGACTGTCGCCTTTGCGGTCATAACTGACAACGCCTTCGCCGACAATGCGGCCCAGCAGTTCTTTGCTGATGACCCGCGCCGCTCCCTGCTCGTTTTCCGCCAGATACGCCGCCTGCTCCAACAGGTTCAGCGCAAAACGCGCATCGCCTTTGGCCAGCTTGGCAATCAGCTCTAGCGCCTCCGCTTCGCAGCCCAGTTTCAAATCGCCAAGCCCCTTAGGTTCCGCCAAACAGCGCCGCAGCAGTTCCACCAACTCGGCTGGCGCAACGACGGACAGACGAATCAGCCGCACGCGCGACAGCAGCGGCTGATTGATTGAAAAATAGGGGTTTTCGGTTGTTGCACCGATTAAAATCAAACGTCCGTCTTCAACGTATGGCAGCAGCACGTCCTGCTGACTTTTGCTGAAACGATGGATTTCGTCGACGAATACGACCGTTCGCGTACCATAATATTTTAGCCGCTCTTCCGCTTCGCCGGCGATTTTTTTCAACTCGGCGACGCCGGCGGTGACGGCATTTAATTTTTCAAAGCTTCCTTTGACGTTGTTTGCGACAATGCGCGCCAACGTTGTTTTACCAGTCCCCGGCGGTCCGTGAAAAATCAACGAACAGACTTGATTTTTCGCAATCATTTGCTGTAATAGTCGTCCGGGTCCAACGACATCGCGCTGTCCAACCACTTCATTCAACGTTGCTGGCCGCATCCGTTCGGCCAACGGCTGATAGCCGGTCGCAACCGGCGCCGCACTAAACAGATCCATTTTTTGAATCGCTCCCGTCTTGAAAGTTTCGTACAGACAAAAATACACCCCACCATGCCGTAACGCCTTGTGTTTTGAACCTGCCCCAGGCAGGTGGGTACTCTCTCAGATGCTTAAACGTTCCCTAAACTAGGGCACACATGCCACATCTAAAGGGCGAGCTCCCGAAGAAATTGTGTTGGCTCAAAACATGTCGGCATTCCACGCACACAGCAGGGATATATTTTGTGTTGTGAAAAGCACTATGTAGTTTTCTTGATTCCATACTATCAAATAAACAGAAAATTTGCAATGCTCATTTCAGCGAATTAACGACGCCTTACAAGGTTAGGACTTCTTGGCGAGCGCCGCAGCGCGGATATGCAACTCTTTCAGCTGACGCTCGTCAACTTCCGACGGCGCCTGCGTCATCAGATCCGTTGCGCTTTGCGTTTTCGGGAACGCGATGACATCGCGAATCGAATTGCGCTTGGCCATCAGCATGATCAAACGGTCAAGGCCGAACGCGATTCCACCATGCGGCGGCGCACCGTATTCGAATGCATCAAGCAGGAAGCCGAATTTGCTCGTCGCTTCTTCCGGCGTAAAGCCCATTGCATCGAAAATCTTCTGCTGCAAATCACGGCTGTAAATCCGAATGCTGCCGCCGCCGAGTTCTGTGCCATTCAACACCATGTCATACGCTTTGGCTTTGATTTGTCCGAGATCTTCTCCAGCGAGATAATGGATATCTTCATCACGCGGCGAAGTAAACATATGATGCATGGCAACCCAACGTTTGTCTTCCGCATCATATTCAAACATAGGGAAGTCGATGACCCACAAGAAAGCTAACTTATCTGGATCAATCAGATTTAAGCGACGTCCCATTTCAAGGCGCAGCTGTCCGAGCGAATTGGCAACTATGTTCGGCTGATCCGCGACAATCAAGAGTAGATCTCCCGTTTCCACTTGCGCTGCAGCAGCAATCTTTTCTTGAATTTCATCTGACAAAAATTTGGTGATCGGCGATTTTACGCCATCTTCATTGTAGCAGATCCAGGCTAAACCCTTTGCGCCATAGGTTGCGACGTAGTCCACTAAGCCGTCCAACTCACGGCGTGGCGCATGGGAATAACCTTTAACGTTGATTGCTTTTACTTGACCGCCGGATGCGAGAACACTTTGGAAAACTTTGAATTCGCAGCCTTCGAGCGCGGGTGTTAAATCGACTAATTCCATGCCAAAGCGAATGTCCGGTTTATCCGAACCATAGCGATTGATCGCATCTTCATAACTCATCCGAGGGATTTTGCTGTCAATGGTAACGTCCATTGCCTGCTTAAAGAGAAATGCCACCATTTCTTCCATCATTGTAAGAATTTCTTCACGGTCTATAAATGACATTTCAATATCCAGTTGCGTGAATTCCGGCTGACGATCTGCCCGTAAATCCTCATCACGGAAACAGCGAACGATTTGAAAATATTTCTCCATACCAGCCACCATAAGCAATTGTTTGAATGTTTGCGGCGATTGCGGCAACGCATAGAATTTCCCTGGATTAACGCGACTGGGAACAAGGTAGTCACGCGCACCTTCTGGAGTACTTTTAGCTAACATTGGCGTTTCAATTTCCAAAAAGCCGTTGCGATCAAAAAAGTCCCGCATCGCTTTAGTAACCTTGTGACGCAAAATAAAATTCCCTTGCATTTCAGGACGACGCAAATCAAGATAACGGTATTTTAAGCGAAGTGTTTCATCAACATCGATATTGTCTTGAATATAAAATGGCGGTGTCTTCGCTGCATTCAAGATGCGCAGTTCAACTCCCGATACTTCAATCTGGCCGGTAGCCATGTTTTCATTGATAGTCCCAGCTTCACGCTGGCGGACAACGCCTTTGACAGCCAAGACATATTCAGAGCGCACACCTTCCGCTTTACTGAACGCTTCTGCAGCAACATCCGGTGAGAATACGACCTGTACGATTCCAGAACGGTCACGTAAATCAACGAAGATCAATCCACCGTGATCGCGTCTGCGGGCAGCCCAACCGCATAAGACTACTTCTTTGCCTACTTCTTGCTGCGTCAAATCAGCGCAAGAGTGACTTCTTTTCATGCCTGCCATGGTTTCCATTTTATAGTTCCCCCATCTGCTTTAGTATTGTATTTGCAACTTCTGAAGCACTTATCAATTCTTGCGTACCCGCAGCCATATCCTTTAACATCACGTTGCCGCTGGCAGCTTCATCATCGCCAATGATCGCGACAAAACGAGCTTGCTGACGATTTGCTTGTTTTAACTGGGCTTTTATGCTGCGTCCCATAAAATCCATATCGGCAGCAATATTTTGTCTGCGAATCTCAAACAACAGTTTGAATGCCATTAGTTGTGCCGCCTCACCCAATGGTGCGATAAACACGGTCGAGGCCTTGGTAAGTTCCGGCAGTAAATTCTGTTTTTCCAATGCTAACAAGACACGTTCAATGCCAATCGCAAAACCGATTGCAGGAGTTGCGGGACCACCACACTCTTCAATTAACCCGTCATAGCGACCTCCGCCGCAGACAGCGCTCTGTGCCCCGAGTGGTGCATACTGTATTTCGAATGCAGTCTTTGTGTAGTAGTCCAAACCGCGAACCAACCTGGGGTTAATCGTAAAATCAATGTCAGCAGCGCCAAGCAGACGCTGTAATGTTGCAAAATGATCATCGCATTCACTGCACAGACAAGTGTTAATTTCAGGGACACCTGCGGAAGCTGCCTGACAGGCTGTATTCTTGCAATCGAGAATACGCAAGGGATTGCGTTCATAACGAGATTGACAATCACTGCACAAATTGGTAAGTTTATTGGCAAAAAATGCTTTTAAAGTATCACGATATGCAGGCCGGCATTTCGGACAGCCAACTGAATTCAGTTGCAATTTGAGTTCGGTCAGGCCAAGATCCTGCAAAAAGCGGACTGCCAATGTAATGATTTCTGCGTCAATCGTTGGTTGTTGAGTGCCTATTGCTTCGGCTCCAAATTGATGGAACTGCCTAAATCGTCCGGCTTGCGGTTTGTCATAACGGAACATTGGTCCGACATAAAATAGTTTTACCGGTTGAGTTGCTTGGCCGTACAATTTATTTTCCAGAAAAGAGCGGACAACAGCGGCGGTATTTTCGGGTCGCAATGTAATGCTTCGCTCGCCCCTGTCTTGAAACGTATACATTTCCTTTTCTACGATATCGGTTGTCTCGCCAATGCCGCGCAAAAACAGTTCCGTGTGTTCAAAAATTGGAGTCCGTATTTCCTGATAAGCAAAGATATCGCATGTCGCACGTACTTTTTTTTCTACATACTGCCATTGGCAACTCGTATCAGGCAGCACATCCTTCGTGCCGCGTGGTCCTTGAGTAAGCATGAATATTCTCCTCTCCTTGTTGGGTAAATAATAAAACAGCGCCTAATGCACTTGTCAGTTGAATCGAAAAACACCCTTGTTTATGTCAAAAGGATATTTGTCATTCATATGGGCGAATATCACTATTATATCTTGTTTCACCTGATTTCGTCCAATAAGAATTGCTGTTTAATTGTACATAATCAATAATTATCGTTCTCTGATCATCCACCTATTCATGCTTAGTACGACAATCTTGGCAATAGCCATAAAACTTCAAATGGTGGTCAACAATAAGAAAATCGCTCTTTTTTGCAATGGCGCATTCTAAAGTTTCCAATAAGTCATCTTCAAATTCCTTAACTGCATGACAGGAAAGACAAATTAAATGATGGTGATGATGCGTCATATTTGCTGCACTTACTTCATAACGATTGCGTCCGTCGCCAAAATCATTTTTTTGCAGGATATCGAGTTCGCTGAGTATTTCAAGTGTACGGTAAACGGTAGCCAAGCCTATGTCGGCAGTTTTTTGCTTGACAATACCATGTACTTCTTCCGCACTCAGATGCCGATCCCCATGATCAGCAAACGCCTGTAAAATCGTCTGACGCTGCGGAGTAAACTTATATTGTTTTTCTTGAAATTTTTGACGAATAGCAGTCATATCCATTTGCAAAATTCACCTATCTTTCTGTTAACCCAAATTGCTGTAAAAGAACTTTTAACAGGGCCGCGGCCGGAACCGCGATGATCATTCCCATGATGCCAAGCAATTTACCGCCTATCAAGAGACTAATGATGACTAATACCGGATGCAGCTCGATTACATGTCCCATAACATTCGGTACGATGATATGATTTTCAAGTTGATGAATCACAATGTAAAAAACAATGACTTTAACTGCCAATGACGGTGAGACAAGATAAGCCAAGATGATGGCTGGAATTGCACCTATAATCGGACCAATGATGGGAATCATTTCCGTGCAAGTGGCCAATAATCCCCAAACCATTGGATAATCAACACCTAACAGATACATTCCCGCAAAAACAAGCAGGCCGATAATGCTACTGATCCATGCTTGTCCATGTATGTAGCCACTGATTACTTTGGCAAATTCCGCCAGAACGGTTTGTACTTTTGGGCGTTTTTCAATGGAATATAGATTAATAAACTTATCCCGTAGCAATCTACCATCGCGTAAAAAATAGAAGGTAAGTACGGGAACGACAATCAATTCAATGATGCGGCTAGCCATGCCAACCAGTGTGTTGAGGATATTGCGCGCCGCTTCTGTCGATAAGGATGTAACACTATCGAGCATACGATCCAGCATCAAATTGACATTCCAAGGCATACCCCAAGTGTTGTGTTGCAAAGCTTCCAGCGCCGTCTGAATTTTTGTTAGCAGAATGGGCACGTTGATCATAAAATTGTCAAATTCGTGTATGAACGGTATCAGTACGAACATTCCAATGCCTGAAAAAACAAGCAGCATGCATAGGAATGCCAAGAGTACCGAGCTCCCCCTTCCAATGAGCGGGAAAATTTCACACAACCAGTTTACGAAAGGATTTAGGATGAAAGCAATTACAATTGCCAACATGATGGGGATATAAATAGTCGTTAACTGACTAGCAAAGTAGATTCCTATTGCCCCTAAAAACCATTTCCACAAATCCGTATAATTTTTCACCATAAGCAAAGTCCTCCCCCCTTTTATTGAATAAAAGGGTTCATTGTACGTTCTTCGCCAATTGTCGTTGCCGGACCATGCCCTGGAAAAACTTGCATCGCATCGGGAAGCGCCATTAGCTTGTTCTTAATGCTGTTAACAAGCTGAACGTGCGAACCGCCGGGAAAATCCGTTCTTCCGACTGATTGCGCAAATAAAGTGTCGCCGCTGAAGACGAAATCTTCACCGACAAAACAAATCCCCCCCGGCGTATGTCCAGGCGTATGCACAACCGTGAGCTTGATTTCACCCAATTCGATCAGATCGCCGTCCGCAAGCAGACGATCTGCCTGATTGCCGCTAATTTGCTGACCGATATACAATGAGAGATTTTTCTGTGCGCTCGTCAGCATCGCCGCATCGGCTTCATGGATGCATATTGGTGCATTGGTTCGTGCTTTGATCTCATCATTGGCACCGATATGATCTGCGTGTCCGTGCGTATTCAAAATATAGGCAACCGTCAGATTGCGCCGACCGATTTCGTTCATGATTTCAGCGGCATCGCCGCCAGGATCGATAACTGCCGCCTGCAAAGTTTTTTCACAGTACAAAATATAACAATTCGTGCCCAAGGCACCGACTTGCAGCATAATGGCTTGCATATGATTTCTCCTTACATGTTTTGTTAGAATAAGCGAGAACTATCCAGTAATATTGTGACCGGGCCATGATTCTCAAGACGTATGAGCATTTCAGCTTGAAATTTTCCAGTTTTAACAGTCAAACCGCGCTCACGACAAGCTGAAACAAAAAAATCATAGAGAGCCACCGCTTCTTGCGGCGGTGCAGACTGATCAAAGCTAGGACGACGGCCCTTGCGACAATCAGCCAATAGCGTGAATTGCGATATTACGAGTAATTCGCCGCTTTCATCTAAAATAGACCGATTCATTTTGCCAGCGGTATCGCTAAAAATACGTAGCTGTGTAATTTTATCAGCCAAATAAAGCGCGTCGGCCTCTGTGTCGCCCCTGGATACACCGAGCAACACAGTTAGCCCCTCTTTGATTTCTGAAATGCATTGGCCTTCTACCCAGACGCTAGATGACGTGGTGCGTTGAACTACTGCACGCATTTTTTCAAGCTCCTGACATTGGATTTGCTCGATAAACAGTGTAAACATCCTTGACGCGACGAATTTTGGTCATAACATTTTCCAAATGACTTAAATCGCCGATTTCTACAGTAATGCTGATGATGGCTTTACTGTCTTTCATCAACTGAGCATTGATTGAATAAATTTTTGTTTTTGTTTCCGATAGGATTGCCATCACATCGGTGACTAGATTTGTTCGATCAAGTGCCGTAATTTCCATCGTTACGCGGTACAAATTATCACCAGCACCGTCCCAGGAAACCTGGATCATACGTTCATACTCTTCCGGATTTACAGCCAGATTGGGACAATCCGCCCGATGCACTGAGACTCCGCGCCCACGGGTAATATAACCAACAATGATATCTCCCGGCAACGGATTACAGCATCGAGCCAGGCGAACCATCAAACCGGCTTCGCCTTCGACCAAAATACCGTTATTCCCTTTGACGCGCGTACCACGCGGTTTCAATTGCGATAAAAGCTGCGACACGGTCGGCTTATCGGCAGTCTGATGATGATCTTTCTTATAAGACTCGACCAGTTTCGTAAGAACACCGTGTGGAGCAACGCCGCCATAACCAATCGCAGCGAGTAAGTCTTCGTTGCTGGCAATATTGAATTTTTTCGCTACTTCCATCAATCGGTCGCTCTTAAGGAGTTCCTTTAGGTCATAACCGAGCTTCTTACTTTCTCTTTCAAGACCTTCGCGTCCTTTGAGTATATTTTCATCGCGTTTTTCTTTTTTGAACCATTGACGAATCTTATTGCGCGTGTCGGAAGAACCGGCTATATTGAGCCAGTCTCGACTGGGCCCATTGCCATGTTTCGTCGTGATAATTTCAACGATGTCGCCATTAGTCAGCTTGTGTTCAAGCGGAACCATCTTACCGTTAATTCTCGCCCCGATGCAACGGTGGCCGACGTCGGTATGAATTCGATACGCAAAATCGATCGGAACAGATCCAGCGGGCAAATCAACTACGTCGCCGCGTGGCGTAAAGACGAACACTTCATCTGCAAAGACATCCAGTTTGACGGTTTCCATGAATTCACGCGGATCACGCAAATCCTGTTGCCATTCTAAAAGTTGACGCAGCCAAGACAATTTTTGGTCAAAATCTTTGCTGCCGCCTTTGCCGCCTTCTTTGTAGCGCCAATGCGCCGCGATGCCGCATTCGGCAATGCGATGCATTTCCGCCGTACGGATCTGGATTTCAAGGGGTTGACCTTCAACTCCGATTACAGTAGTGTGCAACGATTGATAAAGATTTGACTTTGGCATGGCAATATAATCTTTAAACCTAAGCGGCAAAGGTTTCCACAATGTATGAACCATCCCCAGCGCGCCATAACAGTCCTTCACATTTTCAACCATAATGCGAATTGCGGACAAATCATAAATTTCACTGAGGTCTTTATTTCCTTTGATCATCTTTTTATAAATACTGTAAAAATGTTTTGGTCGGCCTTGAATCTCAGCCTGAATTCCGACTTCTGCCAGTCGTTCCGAAAGGATCCGCACCGCTTCGGTAATCATTTGCTCCCTTTCACGACGTTTTTGCTTGACCTTTTCGACTAATTCATAATATTTTTCCGGTTCAAGATAACGAAAAGCTAAATCTTCCAACTCCCATTTTACGGTCGACATCCCAAGACGATGTGCAAGCGGCGCAAATATCTCAAGCGTTTCACTGGCGATACGGCGTTGTTTATGTTCCGGAACATGCTTTAACGTGCGCATGTTATGCAGACGATCAGCCAACTTAATCAAAACGACGCGGATATCCTTGGCCATAGCCAAGAACATTTTGCGATAATTTTCCAATTGCTGTTCTTCTTTTGATTTGTATTCGATGCGATTTAATTTTGTAACCCCATCGACTAACATGGCAATTTCCTTGCCGAATATTTTTTCTAAGTCATCAAGGCTAACCACGGTATCTTCTACCACGTCATGCAATAGTGACGCACTGATTGTCATTGCGTCGATCTGAAGTTCGGCCAAGATTTTAGCCACACCCAATGGATGAAAAATGTATTCTTCACCGGAAGCTCGTGTTTGTCCGGTGTGAGCAGCGCGGGAATAGGAAAAGGCCTGACGCACCAAATCAATTGGTGCGTCGGGCTGATAAGTTTGAATTTGTTTGACGATATCTTCAATTTTAACGTCTGCGTCAACTTGCATTAAGAACACCCCACAACAACATCCATTGCATCCTCTGTTTAATACTTCAGCAAAGAAAAAATCGGATAATTTTGCAACGCCTTACGGCCGTTTAGATATTCTAATTCAATAAGAAAAGCCAGTCCGACAACAATGCCGCCTAACTGTTCGACCATTGCAACGGTTGCTTTCATTGTACCGCCGGTAGCGAGTAGATCGTCGACAATCAAGACTCGCTGCCCCGGTTCAATAGCGTCCTTATGGACTTCTAGCGCATCTTTGCCGTATTCAAGGCTATATTCGTAATGTAACGTTTCTGCCGGTAGTTTGCCCGGTTTACGCACGGGGATGAAACCGGCTTTCAAGGCGTAAGCCACCGGTGTGCCGATGACAAAACCACGCGCTTCTGGGCCAACAACCAGATCAATATTTTTTTCATGAAAAGGTTTAGCCATTTCGTCAATCGCATCATGAAACATCGTGCCGTCTTTCAACAAGGTTGTGATATCTTTGAAACGGATTCCTTTTTCAGGGAAATCCATAACTACGCGAATTTTGTCTTTAAATTTCATCATAATGTTAAACACTCCACCTTTATATTTTGCTTGATAAGAACACTACAGATATTGTTCTGGTTTTCCCGGATAAATCCTGCCAACCGGCATATAGTATTTATTTACAAAATGGCTATATTGGTAAATCTGTTTTTACACTCAAAAAAAGAGGCCGGCATACCGGCCTCTTTTCTGAACTAATTAGCCTTGTCTCGCTGCAAGTCGCTTTTTCTCGCTGTATTCACGCCATGTCACCCAGATCGGGCTGGCATTAAAAATGGCAGAGTAAGCGCCGCTAACAAAACCGATAATCATTGCCAACGAAAAGTTCTTTGTCGTTTCGCCGCCAAAAAAATGCAACGACAGGCATGCAAACAAGACTGTCAGCAACGTATAAATCGAACGGGTATAGGTTTGCGCAATACTGCGGTTAACGAGATCGGCAAACGGTTCTGTCTTACGATGCGTTCTTAAATTTTCTCGGATTCGGTCAAAGACTACGATCGCTTCATTCATTGAATAACCGATGATCGTCAGGATTGCCGCAACAAAAGAAGCGTCGAGTTCTTTATGCAACAGCGAAAAAATCCCCAATACAACCAGAACATCATGCAGAATCGCCAAAATGGCCGAAATTGCAATTTGATGTTCAAATCGGTATGAAATATAGGCAATTAGCAACAAACAGACGATTGACAGATTTAAAACGGCCTGTTTCGTCAGTTCTGAACCAATTACGGCGCCGACTTTTTCGCTGCGCTGTACATCAAACTTGCCTAATTTCTTTTCCATGCCGGCAAACAGCGTCTGGCTTTCTGCATTGGAAAGCACATGCGTACGAATAAAAACATTTTGCGCCGCTTCCGCATTATCCGTGGCTGCAAGTTGAATCGTACTATTTCCCATTTCGTATTCCGTCAAAACAGTTCGAACTTCAGCAACCGTAACCGGACGAGCAAATTTCAAATCAATGATTGTGCCGCCAGTAAAATCGATGCCCAGATTGAATCCTTGCGTAAAAATAGAAATCAGGCCCGGGATAACAATCAGCGCCGAAAGTAAAAACCACCAGTAGCGTTTTCCTATAATATCAAATTTCATTTCAATCTCCCCCTACGCGCCAAAGAATTTGCCGTTATTGGTAATGTTCGAACGCATCAGCAGTTTAAGCAGGAATCGACTAACGGTAATTGCTGTAAACATGCTCAAGATAACGCCGAGTCCTAACGTCAAAGCAAATCCTCTGATTGGGCCCGTTCCTAGAAGGAACAATACAGCCGCAGTAATCATAATTGACACATTGGAGTCAAGAATGGTGTTGAAAGCGCGAGAAAAACCGGCATCGACAGCTGCACGAAGTGTCTTGCCGCTGCGGTATTCTTCTTTGAACCTTTCAAAGATTAGAACATTAGCGTCAACGGCAACCCCCATTGACAAGATGATGCCTGCAATTCCGGGCAACGTCATCGTCGCCTGCAGCATTTTCAAGGTAAGGAGCAGTAACAATACGTAGACTAGCAACGCAATATTGGCAACAATACCGGACATACGGTAAAACAGCAGCATGAATACGACAATCGCAACAATGCCAATCGTAAAAGCTTTTTCACTCTTCTCTTTCGAATCCTGTCCCAATGTAGGACCTACGGTACGTACTTCCATAACCTCCACTTTAACCGGCAGTGAGCCGGAACGCAGCAGAATAGCCAAGTTTTGCGCTTCGTCCAACGTGCGGCTACCGGTGATTACGGCTTTGCCGCCGGTGATCGGTTCATTTACGACCGGACTGGTCAGAATTTTTTTATCCAGCAAAATACTGATATGTTTGCCGACATTTTTCAAAGTCAAATCAGCAAATTTCTTGGTTCCCTCATCAGAAAACTCCAACGCGACCACATTGCCGCTCTTAGTAGAGTCTATTTGCGCGCGTGCATCCTTTAAATCAGTACCTGTCAGAACAATGGCACCCTTTTCATCGGCAAACTCCAACATAGCTGTTTTGCCCAACATGTCAATTGCTTTTTCAGGATCTTTGATTCCCGGCAACTCGACAATGATGCGGCGTTCACCTTGGCGTTGAATAATCGGTTCGGTTAGACCTAATTCATTAACGCGCTGTTCAATAATCTTTACAACCCGCGCGACAGCATCTTCATTAACTTTTGCTTCCGGTGTATCCACCGCTTCGAGAACAACATGCGTTCCACCTTGTAAATCAAGCCCCTGCTTGATGGATAATGCCAACGGCTGCATATAATAAGCCGAAATTCCAATAATTACGACAGCCGCCAGAATAAATTTGGATAAGCTATTCCACTTCAAACTTTTCTCCTCCGTTTCGATTATGCTTATTTAAAAATGATAGGACATGCGTCAATACTTCAGCGGGCGATAATGGATCCGTTTCGATTACCAAGTCGGCATATTGTTTAGCATCGCCTAGCCTAATCTGTTGGGTGCGGAACGTTTCATCCCCCCAAGCTATCTTTCTGCGCTGACGTATCGTAGCCAACGACGCACTGAGAAAGATGACCAGGTCAGGATTTCTTTTGCGCCATAAGCGTGGAATGCACGAATGTTCTTGCGTGATGTGATAAGCAGAAAAACCAATCTCATTCAATGCTTTGACTAAAGTTGACTTACCTGAAGCACATACACCAACAACGACTATATTCATAACATATTCCTGCGCTCCTTTAGCAAGGCAATGAAAATACCATGCGCCGTACCGATAAATCTTGCCGCTCTTTTTGGCAAATTCCAACGACAACGACCGTCATATCATCACCGGGCATATTCTGATCGAGTAACAATGCTTGGTCAAGAATAGCTTGCGCTAACGCATCCACATCTTCCGCTTTCGTTTTTTCAATCAGTTTCAAGAGCTGCGTTTGCGTTATTTCATTGCCGCGCCGCCGCCCGGAATGTTGTATCCCATCCGTATAAGTGACCGCGATGAGCCCTTCTTCGAGCGGCAATTGGACAGTTAACGGCTTCATCCTTTTGTGCACGCCAATAGAGGCAACCTCTTCATCGTATACGTCAATGCCGTGATTCTGTTTTATGATAACCGGACAATTAGAATTCCGGCAAAACACCAACGTTTGCGAATCCAAATCAACACTCATCAATGTTAAGGTTGCCGAAACTTTCCCATCTTTGAACATATACAGATAATCATGCACTGTCCTAGCTACTGCGCCGTCACGTACGCCTTCGGCAATCAGGACCGCCGCCTTGGCAACAACCATGCGGCTAGCCAGTTGCGCGCTTCGCCCACTCCCTTGTCCGTCCGCTAAGATCACCGATACGCCCCCTTGCGGTCGCTCGGTCACTTCCACACTGTCGCCGCTGATAGCTACGGCGTATTTATTGGTTTTAGCTATGCCAATTTTAATTTCCATCTTGCACAACAACCTTAAAAAATTCTTCTTCCGTCAAGACATAATGAAGTCGCTGATCGTGTTCCTCCACCGGCAATGCCGTCTGCAACTGTCGTTGCCAACAAACGCCTACAAATACCGCAGTCCCAGGAAATTTTGGCAGAAAGCGGTCGTAGTAACCGCCGCCCATGCCGAGACGATATCCTTTTCTATCCAACGCCAAACAGGGCACTATAACCAGATCAATTTCAGCCTCTGAAACCGGTTTACGATCAGCAGCAAAAACCTGTCGGATTCCAAAACGTCCCTGCTCAAGCGTCAGCGTTGGCTGCCAGCTTACAGCTGTCATCAGACCTTCCCCTGGCAGTATTTGCGGTACAGCTACCTGTTTACCCCGTGCAAAAGCCGCTTGCATTACCACATCAATACTCGGTTCGGAATCCATTGCCAGATACAGCAGCAGGCTCTTAGCCTGTGTAAAGAATGGCCAAGAGACAAGCTGCTGGCTGATTTTTTCACTGCCCTTTTCTTTCTCCATAGCAATCATCGCTTTTCGTTCCAAAAGCAAACATCGACGCAACTGTGATTTTTCATCAAGCGAAAACTTATTTTTCATCAGCGTTTTGCAGACCATGAATGGCGCTGCGCAGCACCTCGATTTCGACTCTCTCGGCAATCTTTAGCGTAATGGTTTTCGGTGTGATTACGTTGATTGTGCCGAAAATTCCTCCTGTAGTGATGACACGATCCCCTTTTTTTAGACTGGCCAGCATTTCATTGCGTTGCTGCTGCTGTTTCTTTTGTGGTCTCCAAAGCAAAAAATAAAAGACCAATGCCATTAGGATGATCGGGCCGTACCCTGCCAATACCTGTATGTTTTCCGGTGACATCAAATTTTCCATATCTATTCACCTCCCCATGCTAAAATAAAACTCCAATTTATAATATATTCCACACACTCTACATAAATCCTTTATCTTTTGGGCTATAGCCCGCTAAAAATTCTTCGCGGAACGCTACGAAGCGATTTTCCATGATTGACTGTCGCATGTCACGCATAAATGAAATCAGAAAATGCAAGTTATGGATTGTTGCCAGACGGAGTCCGAAAATTTCATCCGCTTTAAATAGGTGGCGCAGATACGCACGTGTATAATTGCGACAGGTATAGCAATCGCAATTTTCCTCAATCGGACGAAAATCCCGTTCATATGCCGCATTGCGTACGACCAGACGTCCCTGCCGCGTCATGACAGTGCCGTTTCTTGCCACGCGGGTCGGAAACACGCAGTCAAACATGTCGATGCCGTGCATGACGCCTTCAACCAGACAGTCCGGCGTGCCTACGCCCATCAGATAGCGTGGTTTGCGAGCTGGCAATTGATGTACCGTATGCTCAAGCATTTCATACATTAAAGGTTTCGGCTCGCCGACGCTCAGACCGCCGACCGCATATCCAGGAAAATCCAATGAAACAAGATCACGCACGCTCATATCCCGTAGATCCTTATACATGCCGCCTTGAATGATGCCGAACACACCTTGGTCTGCAGTGCGTTTGTTAGCGATTTTACAACGTTCTGCCCAGCGCGTTGTCCGTTCGGTCGACTGCTTTGCATATTGGTGGTCAGCTGGATAGGGGACGCATTCATCGAATGCCATCGCAATATCAGAACCTAATGCCATCTGAATTTCCATCGCTATTTCCGGCGACAAAAACTGTTTGGAACCGTCAATATGCGAACGAAAAGCGACCCCCTCTTCGCTGATTTTTCTAAGCGGCCCCAGACTGAACACTTGAAATCCGCCGCTGTCGGTCAAAATAGCACGGTCCCAGTTCATAAAAGAATGTAGCCCTCCGGCTTCTTTTATCAGGTTGTGTCCCGGACGCAAAAATAAATGATAGGTATTGCTCAAAATAATGCCGGCACCCATGGTTTTGAGCTCTTCCGGCGCTACCGTCTTCACGGTGGCCTGCGTTCCAACCGGCATGAAAATCGGAGTCTCAAACGTGCCATGCGGCGTGTGGATTTTACCGGCGCGCGCACCGGTGATTGAACATTGTTTTTCTAACTCATAGCGTATTGCAGCCATTGATTCACTTCCTTTTTCTTTTACAAAATAAGCATGGCGTCTCCAAAACTGAAAAAGCGGTATTCACTTTGAATCGCCTCTTCATATGCGCGCATGATTTTTTCTTTTCCGGCAAATGCGCTGATCAACAGCAAAAGAGTTGATTTCGGCAGATGGAAATTGGTAACCATTCCTTCCACGACGCGAAACTGATAGCCAGGATAAATAAAAATATCGGTCCAGCCGGAGCCGGCAACAATCTTGCCACTCGCTCCTGCCGTTTCCAGCGTGCGAATCGCCGTCGTGCCGACCGCAATTACCCTCCCGCCGTTTGCTTTGGCCCGTGCAATTGCGTCAACCGTTTCCTGCGGAATCGAGTAAAATTCACTATGCATCGTATGCTCTAGCACATCTTCCACTTCAACTGGGCGAAATGTTCCCAACCCGACATGTAGCGTCACGAATGCACGTTGCACGCCTTTTTCATCGATACGCCGCAATAACTCCGGCGTAAAATGCAGTCCGGCAGTCGGAGCGGCTGCAGCGCCACTATGCTTGGCATAAACGGTTTGATAACGATTTTTATCCTCTAAGCGTTCATGAATATACGGCGGCAGCGGCATATGGCCGATGCGTTCGATGATTTCTTCAAAAATTCCCTCATAGCAAAAACGGATAATCCGTCCGCCAAATTCAGTATGAGCTATGATTTCACCCTGCAGTTCATCGCTAAATGAAACAACAGCGCCATGACGCAGTTTTTTGCCCGGCTTAGCCAGGCATTCCCAATCGTTTCCATTCAAACGTTTCAGCAGCAAAATTTCAATTTTTGCTCCGGTATCCTGTTTTATGCCGTACAAACGCGCAGGGAGCACTTTGGTATCATTGAATACCAAAATGTCGTTCGGCCGCAAATGGTCAATCATTTGGTAAAAGCGTTGATGCGAAAATTCGTCATCGCTTCGTTGTACGCACAATAATTTCGAGTGATCGCGTGGTTCACATGGCAGCTGCGCGATCAGTCGTTCCGGCAGATAATAGTCAAACTCCGATAATTTCATGGCTAATTGTAGAACCTTTCTTCCCTTAATATGTTTTTCGTATTTCAATTCCCGAATAGTAATGGCGCAATATTGTTTGATAATATTTGCCGTCGCCTAAAGGCGCTTTTTCAGCCATTGCTTTGGCTCCCCACTGCGACATTCCCAAACCGTGTCCCCAGCCGTAGCCATTGAACCGCACCATCTGCTCCGCTCCGGGCGTCAAACGATGCAGCGCTCCCGCTTTAGCCGCAGCGTCCGGTTTTCCATTGCCGCGAGTCTCTATTATTGTAATGTCAAACAGCGTGCTATTCAAGCCCAGAATGCTGCGCAGCTGATTACCGCTGATTTCTTTGCGACCGCTCTCACTGATCAAAGTCAATGCTTTTACGCGGCCCGACGGCGCCCGATCCGCCGATGTACGGTCTGGGAGCGGACGCTTGTCCGGCAACACCGATAATTCAATGCCACTCAAACGTCCGATCGAATAGCCCGCTTTCTTGAGCTTCCCTTCTAGCACGCTGCTGGAAACTTGTTTATCCCAGCTGTAATATGGCGATTCTTGGTCAAAATCAAGCACGCCTTTAATGTAGGGGGAATTGCCGCCCCAAACATTGTCGCTGCTTTCCGTATAGCCGCCGGAGCTGCTGTGAAAATACGCGGCAATCGGCCGGCCATTATACAGCATCACTTCTCCTCGAGTCGCATCTACCGCGGCATTGCCGCTTGCCGATTCGGCATTACGGCCTCCATATACCTGACAATCAGTGCCTGAACAAACATCGTAACCATCTTTACCATGCTTGTTCAGGCTGTAAAGCGCATACGTCCGCGCGGCAACAGCCTGCGCCTTAACTGCTTCACGCGCCCAATCAGGCGATATTTCGCGTGCTATGATTCCATACAAATATTGCTCCATCGGCAGAACATTGACGATAGTCAATGAGACGCGTCCGCCTTTCTTTGGCAGGAGTTCGATCTCACCTCGGTAGCGCTGACGGTTCAGCGCTATCATCGATTCTGTATTGGTACGTAGGCGTAAAGCTGTCGTTTCAATCACTTTGCCGTTTAAAAGCAGCTGGCCTTTCGGATCAAACGCAACCGCTAGCGATTGATTCGCGGACAATTTCAGAACCGTTTTGCCAGTGAATTGCTCCAACACTTCCAACGATCCTTCTGACGTGAATGTCACGTTGTTCTGACCTGCAGCCAGACCAACACGAATCATTTGTTCGGCCGCAGCGGCCGGCGTTATAAAAAGGGTAGCAACGCATAGTATCGTCAGGCAAAGTATTCGTAAAGAGCGGCGTAAAATCAGTCGCACACGTTTCAGCCCCTTTTCAGCGTCGATTTATAAAAAATAGAATGATGCTGAGAATCACGCTGGCAATAATGCAGCTTGTCAGCGGAAAATAAAACGAACCGCTTTCGCGTTGCAGTAAAATATCGCCCGGCAGTCGCCCAAACGGTATCCATTTACCTCCGAACTGTAAAAGAAGCCCTAAAATCAAGCAAACAAAGCCAATAACGATCAGCGTCTTTCCCGGCGACTCAAACATGGGCCAACAGCCGGCCGGCCCCTTTGTAATAACGATCCTGTTCGCTGAAAATGCAACCGCAGTACGGCTGACGGTACAATTCCAGTTCGCGGCTCTGCTCGACGCCGCGTTTCCAGCCTTCGCGATAATCATGATATAAAAAAGCAACGCCGGTTTCCGTCGCAACTTCCTCGGCAATTTCACGTATCAATTCATGCTGTTGATACGGACTGACCAATAGCGATGTCGAAAATGCATCATAACCGCCGGTCTTCGCCTTCTGGGCCACATTACGCAAACGAATCCGATAGCAATGGGCGCAACGTTTCGGCATTTTTAGATCCTCTTTGACCAGCGTGATAAATTCTTCCAACCCATATGCATCATCTAACATAAGTGAAAGTTCAACTCCCTTGGCCCACTGCACAGCCGTTTCAAAACGTCGGGCAAATTCCTTGAACGGATGGATATTAGGGTTGTAAAATACGCCGGTCACTTCATGTCCGGCGCTGCGCAACCATTCCAGCGGGTAAATTGCGCAAGGGCCGCAGCAAACATGCAGCAATACTTTCATTGCATTCGTCCTCCTTATAAATAGCCGCCCTGTTCGTCCAGCGGATACGGTATTCCTAAATGAGCATAGGCGGCTGGCGACGCAATCCGGCCGCGCGGTGTCCGTTGCAAAAATCCGAGTTGAATCAAAAAAGGTTCATATACATCTTCAATCGTTTCCGATTCTTCACTGATTGCTGCCGCCAGCGTGTCCAAACCGACCGGTCCGCCGCGGAATTTTACAATGATCGTTTCAAGCAAGATTCGGTCGCTGCGATCAAGACCACAGTGATCCACCTCCAGCATTGCCAATGCTTTATCGGCCAGTTCCGCCGTAATAACACCGCTGCCTTTGATTTGTACATAGTCTCGTACCCGCTTCAACAAGCGATTGGCAACGCGCGGCGTACCGCGCGAACGACGCGCGATTTCAAGCGCACCGTGCTCTTCAATCGCAATGCCGAGAATTTGTGCCGCACGGTTGACGATATGCACCAGCTGTTCTGTTTGGTAGTACTCCAAACGGCAAATTACGCCGAACCGATCGCGAAGCGGCGATGCCAATGAACCGGCGCGCGTGGTCGCACCAACCAGCGTAAACGGAGGTAAGTCAAGACGTATCGCCCGCGCACTGGGCCCCTTTCCAATCATAATATCCAACGCATAATCTTCCATCGCCGAATATAATATTTCTTCTACATTGCGCGACAATCGATGGATTTCGTCAATAAACAGCACGTCTTTCTCTCCAAGGCTTGTCAATATGGCAGCCAGATCACCGGCCCGCTCGATTGCCGGCCCCGATGTAATTCGTAAATTCGCTCCGAGTTCACCGGCAATAATTCCAGCCAACGTTGTTTTTCCAAGCCCCGGCGGCCCATACAACAAAACATGATCCAACGCCTCTTCTCGTGACAATGCCGCCTGAATGAAAATAGACAAATTATTTTTCGCTTGATCTTGTCCGATATATTCCTGCAGGCGTTTTGGCCGCAAACTATATTCCCAGCTATCGGTATCCTGTTCATCAACATGTATGATTCGTTCGTCCGTCATCATTTATTCACCTCTTGCTTAGTTCGCGCAAACTCACCTTGATCAGTTCTTCTACACGCAATGATTTCGCATCCAGTTTGCGTAATACCGGAATGATTTCCGACTGTACATAGCCAAGAGCAAGGAGAGCCTTTGTCGCCTCGGCTTTGACAGCGGCAGCGCCTTCGCCGGCTGGCGAAAGATCAACGAACATTTCATCTGTTACATCATTTTCCGGTAGCGACACCTTGTCAAACAGTTCGACGATCAGGCGTTCGGCTGTTTTTTTGCCTACACCAGGTAGTTTTGTCAACCAAGCAATGTTCTTTTGGCTGATTGCCAGGCTGAGCCCTTTAGGTTCAGAGGCAGACAAGATTCCCATTGCGCCTTTGGGTCCGATGCCGTTAATACTAGTCAATAGATGAAACATATCATATTCATCTTGCGAACAAAAACCGAACAGTATCATGGCGTCTTCCCTAACTTGCAGATAAGTGAGCAATTCTAATTCCGTACCAACATGAATCGTCCTGCGCGTAAAATCAGAAATGAATACCCGATAACCTATTCCATTTACATCAATGAAACAGGCGTCCAAAAATAAATGAGACACCCGTCCTCGTAGATATGCAATCATCAGTTTCCTCCCGTTGGTACAATATTATGGATGCTAGTACACCATCAAACGAATAATATTCGCCACCGCTGCAAGTTATCCTGTCGAACAGCAAAATAGAGGGGGATCGCCCCCTCTATTTTTATCGAATTACTCTTCATCCGGAAAATCAAAATTTGAATACACTTCCTGTACATCATCATGATCTTCCAGTGCATCGAGCATTCGGATCATTTTCTGGCCATCCTCTTCCGCTAGCGCCACGGTAGTATCAGATAGCATCGCAATTCGCGCCATGTTAAGGTTCAAATTATTTTCCTCGAGCACCATTTGCACTTTTTCAAAAGCTTCCGGTGAACAAATAATCTCGTATTCGTCATCTTCGGTTTTAAAATCATCGGCACCTGCTTCAATCGCCAACAACATCAATTCATCTTCGTCCATTTCCCCATCTGCCGAAACTAAAAAGATGCCTTGCTTTTTAAACATCCAGCCGACGCAACCGGTTTCACCTAAATTTCCGCCATATTTAGAAAAGAGATGACGAACATCTGCCGCGGTACGATTGCGGTTATCCGTTAAGACTTCGACCATAACGGCAACACCGCCAGGTCCATAGCCCTCATAAGTAAGCTCTTCATAATTTGATCCATCACCGGCTCCGCTGCCGCGTTGAATCGCACGTTGAATATTGTCTTTAGGCACATTGTTTTCTTTCGCTTTTTGCAAGACGAGTTTCAATCGCATATTACCAGCTGGATCCGCACCGCCCATTTTTACCGCTACTGTGATTTCGCGACCTATTTTTGTCGTAATTCTTGCCCTTAATGCATCGACGCGCCCTTTGCGATGTTTAATATTCGCCCACTTAGAATGTCCAGACATTACGCTACGTTCCCCTTTCCATAGACAGCTGCATTGTATTGTATAACGAGTCACTAGGTATTTTATCATATTCTACGTAGGTTCGCCAGGCAATACGCCCAAGTTATTTATGTTTAAGTACCTCGTGCCGCTGAACCGCTTTTTCGTTCTCAGGTGCGGTGTCTGCCAGAGCGTTTTGCACGGCAAAATTTTCAACCATTTTTCCACTGACACGGCTGTCAGCCAATACGCCTGGTCCGCCGACACAGCCACCGGTGCACGCCATACCTTCCATGAAATTGGCGTCTCTCTTTCCTTCACCGATTTCTTTGAGCATTTTATAACACTCTTCAAGTCCCTCAGCACGAACAGCTTTTAATTTATCTAATTGTTCTTTTTCCTGCAACACTTTTACCACTGCACCGGAAACGCCGCCAGCTCTTGCAAACAAGATGCCGGTCTGCGAGCCTTCAGACTGTGTTTGTTCTTCAGCAAAAGCGGTTAAATTGATATTAGCCAACATAGTTGCCAGTTCTTCAAAGGTCAAGACATAATCGATGTACTCTTTATTTTTGCGCGCTTCTGCTTTTTTAGCTATACAAGGTCCGACAAATACGACGACAGCATCCGGATGCTGTTCCTTGATCATTTGGCCCATTACGACCATCGGCGACGGAGTCGTCGAAACATTAGCACGACTCTCTGGCAGATGCTTGCCAACCATATCAACAAACGCTGGACAGCAAGAGGTCGTCATATAGGATTGCTGCCCCGGTACCGCATGCAAGAACTCTTCCGCTTCGGCTAAAGTCACCACGTCCGCTCCCAGAGCGACTTCACTCACATCAGTAAAACCAATGCTCTTCAGCGCGGCAAACACTTGGAATGGTTTGACCTTAATGCCTAATTGGCTGATAAAAGCCGGCGCCAGCATTGCATATACCGGACGTTTACTTTTGATAGCCTGAATAACTTGAACGATATACGATTGCTCATTGATTGCGCCAAACGGACACGCAGCCTTACAGCCGCCGCATTGAACGCATTTATCGTAATCGATGGCAGCCCGCCGCTCCTTATCGGACTTGATCGCCCCTAGTTCACAAGCACGTTCGCAGGGACGACTGATTTCAACGATTGCACCATATAGACACGATTTTTTGCAGAGACCGCACTCGATACAACGGCTTTTATCGATATAAGCTTGATTTTGCACAACTGTAATTGCGTTTTTCGGACAGCTGGCAATACAATTGTGCGCCACGCAATTACGGCAGGCATTGGTTACCAAGAATTTATCGATCGGACATTGATCACATGCTTCCGGCATAATATTAACGATCGGCATATCGGCGATCGTTCCCTTCAATGCTGCTTCAGCCGCTTCGGCAATGGTAACATCGAGCGGCTGCGCCAACCCCAATTTGATTCTATCTTTTAATACCGCGCGTTCTTTATGCACGCAACAACGATAACGCGGTCCATCCGATGTAACGATTGTGTCAGCAATTTCAGAAATATTTTGGGAAAGTGAGCCTTCCCAAGTTAGTCGGGCAAGTTCCAGCAAAACTTTCCGACGAATTTTAATAACCTCAGTCATTTGCAACATAACTACTTCCTCCAACCATGTAATTAAAACCTTTTACAACTATAACAAATAAAAATGTTTTTGTATACAAAATGCGTTCCTATAGCCATTCTATTGTAATTTGTTTTCCATATTGTTGTAAACAGGCTTGTAATTTCCCTAAAACCTGACCTTTAATATTAATCGGCATAGGAAACGCCGGATTTTGATGCGCCGAATTGATCGCACCACCGGCAAGAATCGTTATGCGGTCGGCATTGAGTAATTGTTGTGCCAATCTTGTTGCACCGTCGAGATCTATACCGATTTTTTTCCCGCTTAACAATTTTTCCGTCGCCGCATTTAACGTCAAAATCCCTTCTGTCACCAGATCGATGCCTTCCAATACTGCTGTCGGCGGAATGTCGCGGTTATGACAGGTATAATCGACGATCAGCGGTTTTTGCAGCACACGGCTTACAATATTTGCCGTAGTGCCTCCTGCAATGACTTTACTCCCCTCAAAACTAAGAAAGCGTTTTACAATTCGTTCATCATATTGGGAATCACTCGGCGGACCGGTAAGGAGAATCAGTTCCTTAGGACGCCGAACCTTAAGCGCCACCACCGTTGAATCATCGCCCGGTTGTCCAGCATAAAAACCTTCAGCACATGTTATGATTCGATTACAAATCGTCTCAGTCGTAATATCCGGACGCCACTCTTCCTCCAGTTGTTGAGCAACGCCTGCCTCGCCCCAACCTAATTTTAAAATCGCACCAATTCCTGCATGTATGATTCCATCGGTAACCGCAATCAACATGTCATCTTCGCGCAGCTGCAGGCTGGCTTGGCGAAATAACTTGCCGGAAATTTCCTTCTCTACAATCGGCAACGCGCCCAAGCGGCCTTTACGCAACAAAAAAACCGGCGGGGAATCAAACTCCACCAGTGTTGTCCATCCATCAGCAGCAATTTTGATGATTTGCAGTGTAGAATAGGCAATTTTTCGTTCACGGCAAACCGGCAATGTTTCCGCAATCGTATCAACGACATCGCTCAGCGGAATACCGCGTTTGAGCATTGAAGATGCAATTTTTGTCGTGAGCGTCGAAAGAATATTCGCTTTAACGCCACTGCCCAGACCGTCCGAGAGGGCAATAATCGTATGCTTTTCGTTACGGATAATTTCTACCTTATCGCCACATAGTTCTTCCCCATGCTTAGACAATTGAGCTACACTAATCTCAGCATGTAACGCGGGTTTCATATATCCTCCTTGCCGCGCAGCAGCCAAGTCAATTCTAGCAGTGCCGCCTTCGTTTCCGCGGTTGTTTCTCCCAGCAAGCCAGCTATTTCCTGTGCTACTTTCATCTGCCGGTTGATAATTTCAGTTGCCTTTTCCATCGTTTCAAACTTCATCCGTTCCCATTCACGGTCACGCTTTTCTTGTTCTGTAACGTCGGCGAATACGACCAGTACAAAGCCATGTTCCTTTAATGGCACCACGGTCTGTTCTGCAACTAAACCATATTCTGTATATTCTACACGTTTACCGATAATACGTTGTTCTAATTGGATGGCTTTGACGATATCCGTGCAGTCAAATACGCGCAGTAAGGAATCACCCTTTTCAAACATATTTCCAGTAAACATCCGATATGCGGTAGGGTTAGCCTCTTGAACCAGCATGGATTCATCTACAACAATAATTGCATTCGGCGAATTTTCGACCACCATATTCGCTAATGATTCTGCCTTTGAACGCATATAAGGAACGCACATATCCGTTTCTGCTAAGCCTTGAAAGACGGCGATCGCTTTTTCACGACAGGAATTATAACCGCAGGCACCGCAATTTTTTTGATCTTCTAACGCATTTTTGCCGCAACGCTGCAAAATAGCCCTAATTTCAGATTCTTTTGGCATAGGACTATCAAGTGTAGCCGCAGTATGAGTGCGAGAAAAATTTTCAGCGGATAAATTCATTTGGGAGTTCGAATAGCCAGTCTGTTCTCTGGCTGCAATAAATTCATTCACTTTGCCTTTCTTTATTGGCCAACATTGTTTGTTGCTATTGACCGGCCCGCCGACGCAGCCCCCGCTACAGGCAAGCATTTCAATGAATGCAGGTTCGATTTCACCGTTAGACATACTACTTAAAACAGCCATAACATTTTCAATCCCGTCGACAGCGATAAACTGGCTATCATCACGATAACCCATGGTCTGCAAAATACCTCCCGGAAGCGGAAAGGTACGGGCGGAACTCTTATCATGCTCTAATAGTATTGATTGCTTTATTAGGTTAGGCGTAATTTGAAGCATCCATTCTTTTAAACGCTCAAAAGTAATTACAGCATCAACCGTACCTGAAATACTTTGTGCTTCATCAATTTTGCCGATACAGGGCCCTGCGAAGACAATAAAAATATCCTCCCCCTGTTGCTCACGCAGTAGCTTCGCATGCGCAATCATCGGCGATACGACGGGAGCAAGTGAACTAACAAGTTCCGGGTAATAATTGCAAATTAACTTTACGACAATGGGGCAACAAGCAGAAATAACTGGACGAGTCCTCTTTTCGACCATATTACGATACGATTGCGCAACAATATCAGCACCCACTGCCGTTTCAAACACGTCAGAAAAACCAAGTTGCAGCAACTCTTTCTTAAAGTCTGTAAAATCAACAAAATCAAAGTTGGCGGCAAATGATGGTGCTAAACTTATGACCACCTTCTTGCCGGCAGCCATTGCCTGATGAATTTTTTCGCGCTCATCCAACACAGTTTTTGCTTTTTGCGGGCATTCGACAACGCAACGACCGCATAAGATGCAACGTTCATCGATAACCCTAGCCTGCCCGCCGTTTATGCCTATTGCCTTTACCGGACAGGAGCGTACGCATCGATGGCAATCACGACAATTAACTTTTTGTGTTTTTATGATTTGCATGCGTTTTCTCCCAAAATCTTTTCGCAAAAGATACCGTACACTTTTTCTCTACTAACATGAGTGATAACCTCATCATTAATTTTGATTACAACGCCTTCAGTGCAATGACTATTACAAAAAGCGCCTTCTAAATCGATTTTTCTTTTTAAATTATACTTCTCAAACAATCCTTGGAAAGCTTCCAGAACCGCATACGAACCTTTTAAGTGGCAGGCACTGCCAAAACATATTGCCAAACGAACCATAGTCTCCTCCATAAGTGAAAAAAAGTACGTAATGAACTTTCTTCTATTTTACCTCAGACTGTGAAGTCTAGCAATATAAAAGAAAAATCCGCAGCTGTTTGTCCAGCAACGGATTTCTTTAAAAATGGCTCCCCGGGTAGGACTCGAACCTACGACCGATCGGTTAACAGCCGATTGCTCTACCAACTGAGCTACCGAGGAATAAAACCGGCGACTCCCTATCCTCCCAGGCCGCTTCCAGCCAAGTACTTTCGGCGTATGTGGGCTTAACTGCTGTGTTCGGTATGGGAACAGGTGGGACCCCACAGCCATCATCACCGGATACCAATTGCGCTGAATCCTTCATTTGCTGCGTTGCTGTCTGCGCTCCTCGCTCAACGTAGCTTCCGCTACGCCTTCGCTCTGGTGCTCGACGCGCCTTGCAACTGAAGTTTCATCTCAATTGTCAATTTACAGGTGAACATTTCCGAAGAATATATTCCCTGAAAACTTTATAGAAGAAAGATTTACAAACAAGTGGTTTCATCACTTGCACTCAAGTGAGTGCGAGCTTGCATTAAGTCAAGCCCTCGGCCTATTAGTACCAGTCAGCTCCATTCATTACTGAACTTCCACACCTGGCCTATCAACCTTGTGATCTACAAGGGGCCTTACCAGACTACTCTGTG